>JACMKJ010000605.1 GCA_014380155.1 Rhizobacter sp.
CTTTCGCTGACCACGAGAAGATCGTCGACACGGTGATGGACAACAACGCCATCGAACGCGAGCGCGGCATCACCATCCTGGCCAAGAACTGTGCGGTCAGCTGGGAAGGCACCCACATCAATATCGTCGACACCCCCGGGCACGCGGACTTCGGTGGTGAAGTCGAGCGCGCGCTGTCCATGGTCGACGGCGTGGTGCTGCTGATCGACGCGCAAGAAGGCCCGATGCCGCAAACCCGCTTCGTGACCAAGAAGGCGTTGGCTTTGGGCCTGAAGCCCATCGTCGTGGTCAACAAGGTCGACAAACCGGGTTCCAAGCCCGATGCAGTGATCAATGCCGCCTTCGACCTGTTCGACAAGCTCGGCGCGAACGACGAACAGCTCGACTTCCCGGTGGTCTACGCCTCCGGCATCAACGGCTGGACGTCCCTCGTCGAAGGCGAGCGCGGCGAACAATGGGGCCCCGACATGTCGGCCCTGTTCAACACCATCCTGAAGCACGTGCCGCCAAACACCGGTGACCCGAAAGCTCCGTTGCAGCTGCAAATCTCGGCGCTCGACTTTTCGACCTTCGTCGGCCGCATCGGCGTGGGCCGCATCAGCCAGGGCACCATCAAGCCGTCGATGGACGTGTTGATCATGGAAGGCCCAGACGGCAAGGCCGTCAAAGGTCGCGTCAACAACGTGCTGACCTTCCAGGGCCTGGACCGCGTGCAAGTCACCGAAGCCGGCCCGGGCGACATCGTGCTGATCAACGGCATTGAAGACATCAACATCGGCGTGACGGTCACCGACCGCGAGAACCCGCTGCCGCTTCCCATGTTGAAGGTTGACGAGCCGACGCTGACGATGAACTTCTGCGTCAACACCAGCCCGCTGGCAGGCCGCGAAGGCAAGTACGTCACCAGCCGCCAGATCTGGGACCGCCTGCAAAAAGAACTGCAAAGCAACGTGGCGCTGCGTGTCAGCGAAACCGGCGAAGACGGCATTTTCGAGGTGATGGGCCGGGGCGAACTGCACCTGACCATCCTGCTGGAGAACATGCGCCGCGAGGGCTACGAGCTGGCTGTTTCGAAGCCCCGCGTGATGTTCAAGGACATCAATGGCGAGAAGTGCGAGCCGATGGAGCTGGTCACTGTCGACGTCGAGGAAGTCCACCAAGGTGGCGTGATGCAGGCGCTGGGTCTGCGCAAGGGGGATATGGTCAACATGGAGCCGGACGGCCGTGGCCGCGTGCGCCTCGAGTACCGCATTCCGGCGCGAGGCCTGATCGGTTTCAGCAACGAGTTCATGAACCTGACCCGTGGCTCCGGCTTGATTGCCTCGATCTTCGACGGCTACGAGCCCCACAAGGGCGAGATCGGTGGCCGCAAGAACGGCGTGCTGATCTCGATGGACGACGGTGAGATCTTCACTTACGCGCTGGGCAAGCTGGACGACCGGGGCCGCATGTTCGTGAAGCCGAACGACCCCGTCTACGAAGGCATGATCGTCGGCATCCACAGCCGCGACAACGACCTCGTCGTGAACGCCACGCGCACCAAGCAGCTGACCAACTTCCGCGTCTCGGGTAAAGAAGACGCGATCAAGATCACGCCGCCGATCGACCTCACGCTGGAATACGGTGTGGACTTCATCGACGACGACGAGTTGGTCGAGATCACGCCGAAGTCGGTGCGTGTGCGCAAGCGCCACCTGAAAGAGCACGACCGCAAGAAGGCTTCGCGCGAAGCGGCATGAAACTGACCCATGGGCGCGCCGTCGCGCTCATGGTGGTGGTGACGCTGCTGTGGAGCATCGCGGGCGTCGTCACACGCCACCTCGACTCCGCACGCAGCTTCGAAGTCACCTTCTGGCGCAGCGCGTTCAACGCTGTCGCGCTCGGCATCGCATTGCACTGGATGCGCGGGCCGGCCTTATGGCGCAACCTGCTGCGTTCGCCCTGGTCGGTGTGGCTCTCCGGCGCCTGCTGGTCGGTGATGTTCACCGCCTTCATGGTCGCGCTCACGCTCACGAGCGTGGCCAACGTGCTGGTCACTATGGCGCTCGGGCCGCTGATCACGGCACTCTTTTCACGCATCTTCCTGCACCACCGCCTGGCCTGGCGCACCTGGGCCGCCATCGGCGTGGCAGGGGCGGGCATCGCCTGGATGTTCGGCCACAGCGCAAGCGGTGGTGAGGCCGGTGCGGTGCTGGGCACTGCGGTTGCGCTGGCCGTGCCGGTGGCCGCGGCCATCAACTTCACGGTGCTCCAGCATGTGAACCATGGCGAGACTGATGCGCACGACATGCTGCCGGCGGTGTTGATCGGCGGGCTGATCTCGGCCCTGTTGACGTTGCCACTCGCGTTTCCGTTCCAGGCGTCGGCTCACGATGTCGGGCTGCTGGCCCTGCTGGGTGTGGTGCAGCTCGCCATTCCCTGTCTGATCGTGGTGCGCCTGACCCAAGTGCTGTCGGCTCCAGAGCTGTCTCTGCTCGGCTTGCTGGAGGTGATCTTTGGTGTGTTGTGGGCCTGGTGGGGCGCGGGTGAACCGCCCGGCACCACGGCGATCACGGGTGGCGCGCTGGTGGTGGGTGCCCTGTTGGTCAACGAACTGGTGGCGCTGCGTTCGTCACCGCAAACGAAAGCCTGAACCATGGATGTCTTGACCCACGTGCGTGGCAACCTGGGTGTGATCACGCTCAACCGGCCGCAGGCGCTGAACGCCTTGTCGCTGGCCATGGTGCGTGAGATCACCGGCACCTTGCTGCGCTGGCGCGACGATGCGCAAGTGGCCGCGGTGCTGCTGCGCGGTGCTGGCCGCGAAGGCAAGGCGCCTGCGTTTTGCGCCGGTGGCGACATCCGCTTCTTTCACCAGGCCGCGCTCTCGGGCGACCCTACGCTGGAAGACTTCTTCACCGAGGAATACGCGCTCAACCACCTGGTTCACCACTACCCCAAGCTGACCATCGCCTTGATGGACGGCATCACCATGGGCGGTGGCATGGGTCTCGCACAAGGTGCGTCATTGCGCGTGGTGACCGAGCACAGCCGCCTGGCCATGCCCGAGACCACCATCGGACTCTTTCCCGATGTGGGTGGCGGCTGGTTCCTGTCGCGCTGCCCCGGCCACGTGGGCGAGTACCTCGCCTTGACCGGTCATGTGATGCATGCGGCTGACGCGATGGCGATGAAGCTTGCCGATGTGTTCGTCGACGCCGCTGCCTTGTCCACGCTCGTCGAGGCCCTGGCCGACCAGCCCATCGAGACCGGCGCCCAAGCCATCGCCGCCGTGAAGGCGAGGGCGCAGACGCCACCTGCAGCGTCCCTCGCAGCGCAGATGGCTCAGATCGACACCCACTTCGCCCACGCCACCACATTGGCCATCGTCAACTCGCTCGCCGCAAGCGACACCCCGTTTGCCCGGCACACCGTCACCGAGCTGCGCAAACGTTCGCCCTTGATGCTCGAAGTGAGCCTGCAGCAGGTGCGTCGCGCACGCAGCATGAGCCTGGCTGATGACTTGCGCATGGAGCGCGACCTGGTGCGCCACTGCTTCCACTTGCGCCCGGGTGCGTCCAGCGAGACGGCCGAAGGCATTCGCGCGCTCGCCATCGACAAAGACCATCACCCCCGTTGGAACCCGGCCCAACTGGAAGCGGTGACACCCGAAGACGTGGCTGCGTTCTTCGTCAGCCCCTGGCCGGCGCATGCCCACCCGCTGCGCGATCTAGGGCCTTAGCTCCAACCAAACGTCACAGCCGGTGGTTAGGATGTGCGCTTCCTGACCCCCGGCCCGTGAACCAGGCCCGTGAACATGCCCGTGAACATGCCCGGAGACCCCGTGCGAGATACCGGCCAACCCAAGGCCCCCAACGCGCTGTTGATGCTGCTCGAAGGCCGTGCGCCCTGGGAACTGGCCGCCACGCTGGCTGCCACGCCCTTGTTCAGCCGCCTGCCGCCCGGTGACGGCCACCCGGTGCTGGTGTTCCCCGGCCTGAGTGCCCCCGACGCCACCACCTTGCCGCTGCGCAGCTTCTTGCGCGCGCGGGGCTACGAGCCTTATGAGTGGGAGCAGGGCTTCAACCTCGGCCCGCGCGAGGGCGTGCTCGAACGCTGCCGCGAGCGCGCCAATTTCATTTACCAGAAGCATGGTGTGCCGGTCAGCCTGGTGGGCTGGAGCTTGGGTGGCGTTTACGCCCGCGAGATCGCCAAGGAGCTGCCCAAGCAGACACGCTGCGTCGTCACCCTGGGCACGCCCTTCAGCGGCCACCCGCGCGCCAACAACGCCTGGCGCTTGTACGAGATGGTCAGCGGCCACCGGCTCGACGAAGCCGACGCGCTCATCGACCAGGTGCGCAAGCCGCCGCCCGTGCCCACCACCTCGATCTACTCACGCACCGATGGCGTGGTGTCGTGGCTGTGCAGCCTGAACGAAGACTCGCCGATGACCGAAAACATCGGCGTGCACGCGAGCCACCTGGGCATGGGCATGAACCCGTTGGCGCTCTACGTCGTGGCAGATCGACTGGCGCAAAAGCCCGGCGAGTGGAAGCCGTTCCACCTGGAGGGCCGGCGCAAGTGGTTCTTCAAGACCACATCGCGCGCGGCGGTATCGGCCCCGCTTTCAAAACCGGCGGCCTGATACTCGTTCACAGCCACTCTCTGGAGCCCGCTGTGAACGCCAACCCGATCAAGACCCGCATGGAGCACGACAGCATGGGGACGCTGGCCGTGCCGGCTGCCGCGCTCTACGGTGCGCAGACCCAGCGCGCGGTCGACAACTTTCCCGTCAGTGGTCAACGCTTGCCGGTTGCCTTCATCCGCGCGCTCCTGCTCGTCAAGCAGGCCGCTGCGCTGGCCAACCTGCGACTCAAGCAATTGCCGCCCAACTTGGGCCATTCGATCACCGACGCCTGCCAGCGCCTGCTCGCCATGGGCGATGCCGAGTTGATGACGCACTTCCCGGTCGACGTGTTCCAGACCGGCTCGGGCACCAGCAGCAACATGAACGCCAACGAGGTGGTCGCCACCCTGGCCGGTGCGGCGCTCGGCGAGCCGGTCAGCCCCAACGATCACGTGAACGCGGGCCAGAGCAGCAATGACGTGATCCCTAGCGCCTTGCACGTCAGTGCGGCCTTGCAACTGCACCAGCACCTGCTGCCCGCTCTCGACCACCTCGTGCTGGCCACGCGACTCAAGGCGAACAGCGTGCACCGCTTTGTCAAGACCGGCCGCACCCACTTGATGGACGCGATGCCTGTGCGCATGAGCCAGGCGCTCGAAGGATGGGCCCAGCAGATCGAAGCCGGGACGAGGCACCTGCGTGCGCTGATGCCCGCGCTGCAAGGCCTGGCCCAGGGCGGCACGGCGGTGGGCACCGGCGTCAATGCGCACCCGCAATTCGCCCGCTCGTTTGCAGACGAGCTCAGCGTGCTCACCCAGGTCGATTTCCGCCCGGCCGACAACTACTTCGCGGCGATGGGTTCGCAAGACACGGCCGTTGCGGTGTCGGGCCAACTCAAGGCGTTGGCGGTGTCGCTGATGAAGATCGCCAACGACCTGCGCTGGATGAACTCAGGCCCGCTGGCCGGCCTGGGCGAGATCGAACTCGAAGCCTTGCAGCCCGGCTCGTCGATCATGCCCGGCAAGGTGAACCCGGTGATCCCCGAGGCGACCGCGATGGTGGCCGCGCAAGTGATCGGCAACGACGCGGCCATCACCATCGCCGGCCAGTCGGGCAACTTCGAGCTGAACGTGATGCTGCCGCTGGTGGCGCACAACCTGCTCGGCAGCATCGAGCTGCTGGCCAACGTGAGCCGGCTGCTGGCCGACAAGGCCATCGCCAGCTTCACGGTCAACGAGGCGCGGCTCCAGGAAGCCTTGTCGCGCAACCCCATCCTGGTGACGGCGCTCAACCCATTGATCGGCTATGCCAAGGCCGCCGAGATCGCCAAGCAGGCCTACCGCGAAGGCAGGCCGATTCTCGATGTGGCCGATGAACAAACCGACCTCGGGCGCGAGCGCCTTGCGCAGTTGCTCGACCCGGAGACACTCACCGGCCCGGGCTGAAGCGCCGGCCTATTTGCAGCGCTCGGTGTAGCTCGTCTCGAAGCGCTGGTGGTCCGAGCGCTCGCCAGGCGTCATGGCATCGAGCCGTTTGCGCTTTTCGCTGAGGATGCGCAGCAATTCGCTGCACTGCTCCTTGGCCGCTGCCGAGCGTGTCTGCTCGGCTTGACGAGCGCTGATCTCGGCCTTGCGCTCATCGCGTTGCTGGCGTTTGTCGTCCATCGCGCGCTTGCGTGCGGCTTCGTCGTCTTCCTGGCACTTGCTCTGGTACTCGTCGCGCAAGTCCGACTGCGTGGCCCGGCCCACGCCACGGGCAGGGGCGGTGCGGATGGCGTCGTTGAGCTCGGCGCAGGCGGCGCTCAGGTGGCGCAGGTGATCGGGGGCCTTCTTGAGGGGCGGCTGGTACGACGGGCGAGGCTCGGCGTTTTTGACGGGCCCGTAAGCGGTGAGCCGTGTGTCAGAGCTGCCGGGGCAGGGCCGATCCGACACATAAGTGGACGCCCCGTTCTTGCAGCGGTACATCTGCTGGCCGAAGGCGCTGCCGGCGGCCAAGCCCAGCAAAACAGCCACGACGCAGCCACCCGCTTTGAATGTTTGCACTCTCGATGTCCTCCCTGGTGCGGGAGTTTAGCCAAGGCAGTGCGGCTCGATCAGGGCAGATTTCACAGTCGACACCACCGGCGCACTCAGTATTCGTCGAGCGCCCAGATGGTCAGCGTGAGCAGGCCGATGGCCACCAGCACCGAGCCCAAGGGCACGTCGCTCGGCCGCTCGCCGAGTGCGCTCGGGTGCGCGAAGTACCAGCTGGGGGCGGCCAGCAGGTAGCGAATGGAAAACAAGCGCAAGGCCCGCCGGTCGTTCGAGTACGAGGCGAGCCACTGCGCTGCCGCAATCACCAGCATGACGGTCGCGACGACCGTGGCGTAGGCCTGGAACGGATCCATGGCCCCGATCCAGGGGCTGGCAGGCACACCGATCACGGCAGCTGCGGGCGGCAAGGCCATGGCGATGAATGTGTCTCCGTTGTTTGCGGGTGCTGGCGACGCCAGCGACCGGGGGTTTGGAGGGCGATCCTCGCTCAGGCGAACTTTCGTTCGGCGCCAGAGTAAGAGGTGCTGCGTCGTCATCGACCAAGCGGCCTCGTCACCCTCTTTTCAACGGAGCCCACGATGACGATTTCCAGCCTCTCTCTCACACGCACCGCAGCCCTTGGCCTCGTGTTGGCCACACCGATGCTGGCGAGCACGCCAGCGCAGGCTCAGACCAACCCCGCGACGCTGGTCGAGGGCCTTGAAAACCTGCTCCCTGCCAAACAGCCTCGCTTTCGGCGCTCAGGCGCCAAGGTGTCAAAGCCATATTCGATCCATTCCGTTGTGTCGCTGTGCCACCACTGATGACACTTTTTCCGGAGTCGGCACGGCCTTCTTGACGGCGCTGCCAAAGGATGCACGCCGGATCGCTATCGTGGACAAGGACGGCCGGGGCAAGACCACCGTCATGAACTTGAACCGTGTTCACGCCAAACAGCCGAAAACCTCCACCAGTTGCAGCGTGCGCAAATCATGCCTGCCATCGAGGCGAATGAGATGCCGGGTCAAAGAGCGCGCATCTTCCTCGCGCAAGCAGTGTTCGTCATCCTGCGGCAGCGCCAACACGTCCGCCGTGGCCAAGGGATCCTCGTAGGGGTCGCGCTCGAACACCAGCTTGAGCTGCCGCTTGATGTCGTCCAGCGGCAGCAGCATGAAGTCGTGCTTGAGTTCGTACAAGGCGAACCGCTGCAAGAGCGCGACCAACTCCTGCCGCGGCAGCGCATCGAGGGCCTCGACCATCGTTCGGCCCGCCAGCTCAATGCCGTAGTAATTCGGCGTCAGCCGGTCACGCAACGGCGGCGCCACCGAGACGATCTCCAGCCGCCGGCCGGTGCGCTCGCGGGCGAAGGCGGCAAAGCGCTGCGCCAGCAATGCGCCGATGCTGTAGCCGAAGAGGCGCACCGTTTGCACTGCCGCAGGCAGGCGCTCCAGGTGCGCGAGCCAGGCGTCGTGCAGCGCCTCCACGCCGGCCACGTTCTGGTACAGCACCGCATACGCCGCTTCGTCGCCGGGCAGCGCCACGCTTTCGAGGTAACGCGGCGCGAGCATCAAGCCATTGACCGCGTACAGCACCCGCGTCGGGTCGCTGCCTTCGCGCAACGGCTGACACAGCGGTGCTTCAGGCGTTTTCGCAGGGGTGGCCACCGCCGCGGGCACCAGCGACGCCAATCGGGCAAAGCTGAGTTCGCGCACCGCCGGCAGCGTCATCGCGATGCCGCGCTTCTTGAGCTGCATCTGCACTTCCACCGCCATCAGCGAATCCAGCCCGAACTCGGCCAGGCTCAACTGTTCGTCTACCAGTTGCTGAGCCCCGAGGCCCAGGATGCCTTTGACGATGCTGGGCAAGTCGGCCGGCTCGGCTGGCGCCGCCGCATTGCCGCTGGCAGCGATGGCATCGTTCGGCACATAGCTGCAGCCAACGGGGCCACCGGCCAGCATGAACTTCTCCAGCGCTTGGATGCAGGAAGCAATGCTTTGATCGCGGGTCTGGCGACGAACCAAGCCACCGCCCACCTGATCGGGATTGTCTTGAACGAAGCCCACGTCGCCGACGGCACCCCATTCGATCGCCAAGCCCGGCAAACTTGCCTGCCGGCGCTGCTCGCACAGATACTCCATCGCGCTGTTGGCGTAGCCGTAGTTGGTCTGGCCGCCATTTCCCCAACTGCTGACCAGCGACGAAAACACCACGAAATGATCGAGCGCCTTGCAGTGCTCGCGCGTGGCCGCGTCCAGATGCGCGACACCCTCGGCCTTGGCCCGGCACGTCGCCTCGAAGCTTTGCCGCGTCTGGTTGACGAACAGCGCGTCGTTCAGCTCCATCGCCAGGTGGAACACGCCGCCGATCGGACGGCGCTGCTGTGCTTCTCGAATCATGCGATGCACGGCTGCCGCATCGGCCACGTCGGCCACCGCCACCTGCACCTCGGCGCCCGCGCGCCGCCAGCCCTCGATGCGGTAGGTCTGGTATGGATCGGTGACGCCGCGTCGGCTCACCAGCACCAGATCGCGGGCGCCACGGCGCACCAGCCAGTCGGCCAGCTCCAGGCCCATGCCGCCCAGGCCGCCGGTGATCAGGTAGCTCTTGGCTGGATCGCATGCCACCGCAGCCTCGGCGCTTACCGGCACCGGCTCCGTCAAGGCAGCCTGCGGCTCGTCGCGCAGCCTCAGCAGCAGCTTGCCCACATGCTGCCCGCGCGCCATCGTGCGAAACGCTTCACTCACTTGGTCATATTCGAACACCGTGCGGTCCAGCGGCTGCACGGTGCCGTCGGTCAAGCCCTGGCGCATCAGCGCCGCCAACTCTTCCGACTCAGGCCCACCGTCGCGTGCCACCTGGTCGACCGACACCGCGCAGAAACTGATGTCGCGCAAGAAGATTTCCATGCCGAGGCTGGCGTTGCGCACCATGTCGTACTTGCCGATCTCGACGAAGCGGCCATGCGGCGCCAACGTGCGCAGGCTGGCCTCGAACTGCGCTTCGCTTAAAGAATTGAGCACCACGTCCACACCGCGTTCGCCGGTGGCGGCCATCACCAGGGCTTCGAACGAGATGTCGCGGGAATGGCCGATGTGGTTTTCGTCTAGAAACGGGAAGGTCGTCTTCAGGTACGCCCGCTTGTGCGGCGAACCCACCGTGGTGAACACCTCGCAGCCCAGCGCATGAGCGATGCGAATCGCCGCCTGCCCCACTCCGCCACTACCGGCGTGGATGAGCACCCGCTCGCCGCGGCGCAGCCGTCCGCGCAGCACCAGGCCCAAGAAGGCGGTGAGGTAGGCCAGCGGCACCGTGGCCGCGTCTTCGAGCGACCAGCCTTCGGGCAGGTCGAACACGCAGCCGCGTCGGCTGTCGTCGAACAGCGTAGCGAACGGGCCATCAAGAAAGCCCATCACGCGCCGCCCGTCGGGCGTGGTGCCCGAGAACTCCCCGCCCACCGCGCCGTCGAGCCCGCGGCCGAACACATGCTCCGGCAGCCGGCCGGTGGCGATCAGCACCGGGTTGAAGTTGACGCCGGCGTAATACGGCACATAGCGCACCGACCGCAGCGGCGCGGCCTGCTGCCAGCGCAGCGTGGAGAGGTCGCCGCGGCTGCCCTGCACCAACCGGGCGTGAGGGGTGGCGACCGGCGCTGCTTCGGGCAGCGGCACTGGGCGGAACGAGCCCCATTGGCCATCTCGCTGGATGTTCATCACCAGATCGAAGCGGCGGCAGCGATCCAGCTCGGCGTCGGTGGGCGCATCGGCCAGGATGCAGCGCACGGGCTCGCCGCCGGGCTCAGCCCTCAGGCAATTCACCAAGCCGGGCAGGCCTGGCAGTTCGGCCTCGCGGGCCTGCAACCACAGCCGCGCGTGCGGATCAGCCAACGACTCGATGCCGGCCTGCATGGGGGCAATGGCTTCGCCGATGGGTGAGCGCAAGCGCAAGGTCTGGCCGCTGCGGGCCGAACCGCGCTTGCGGCACAAGAACAAGGTCGCAAAGACGCCGTCGTCCTTGACCGACACCACGTCGAAGCCGCATTCGTCCAGCAAGCGTTCCCAGCGCTCTCGGCTCACCAGCGCACCGTGGCTGCGGTCTTCGGGGTCGTCGAATTGCCAGAGCTGGTCGAGGAAGCCCCAAATGCCCAACACGTTGGGCCAGCCGTGCGTGACCTCATGCAGCAGCAAGAAACCGCCATCGGACAGTGCGGCATGCACGTGGGCCAACGCCGCGCGCAGGTTGCGCACCGCGTGCAACGCGTTGCTGGCCAGCACCACGTCGAGCGGGCCGGCGATTGCGGCCGGCTGCGGCTGGTTCACGTCCCAGGCGTGACAGTCGATGGCGGGGCCGAACGGCTCGAAGCGCTCGCGCAGCGCAGGGAAGAAACCGGCCGACACATCGGTGAGCGTGTAGCGGTCTTGGTTGAGCCGCAGGCGCGGCAGCACGTGAGTCGCCAAACCGCCGGTGCCGGTGCCAATCTCGCACCAATGCAGGCTGCGCTCGAGTGGCGCATTCTCGTAGACCATGTCCAGCAGCACACCAAGGTACCGGTCGTTGAACAGCGCGGAGAACGCGATGTCGTCGCTGTAGAAGCGGTGGTGGTCAGCGAACCCAAGGATCGCCGAGAGCGGATCGGCCAGCAGTTGATCCGGGTGGGCATAGGCATGCCGAATCAGTCCGTCAAACAGTGCGTTCGGTGCCGTCGCTCGAACCGGCTCGGGCGATGACTGCACGGCGTTGGCCAGTGCGGCCTTGAGCTTGTGCAGGTGTGGCGGCAATGGATGATGACTGGCCACAGATTTGTCGAGCACCTCCAAGGCTGAACGGCCCGTGACGTGAGTGGCGTAGCGAACACAGGATTCAAACAGGTTGGCTTGGTCGAAATCGCGGCAATCGCTCTCGATGTGGGGAATGAAGCGGCGCTGCGTCAGCTTCGCCCCATTGGTTGATTTGGTTGCGGGAAATGACGCGAAGCGCACGCTGTCGATCACCACCGACACGGCACTGGTCCGCGACCGGACGCCGTCGTGATGAACCAGGACGCTTGCGACGGTGGCCTGCCGCAAAGGGTCGATCGTCAATTCGCGGATAACGACTGGAACCAGCGCTTCCTGTGGCACCTGCACGATATTGGATTGCAATAGGCCGTCGAGGAAGGTGGCCCAGTTACCGGCCCAGGCAACGCGAGTCCATGCGCGGTCTGCGGTCATCTGCTGGATGGACCGGAAAGCGGGCCCGAAATGAAAACCGATCTTGGTCTTCAGCTCTTTGTAGAAGCAATGGCCAGGTACAGACAAGTCGTCGCGAGCCGCCGTTTCGAGCTCGGACGGCAATGCAATTCCCTGACCTGCCGCAACGCTGCCGCTGACCACCAGTTCGCCCTCGCAGCCGATTTCGAAGCACCGGCAGTCCGGCAGGTAGCGCACCGCCAGCTTCGCCGCCTTGCCATGCGCCAGCAACGTGGGCCGGTGAAAGCGCACGTCGTTGAAGCGAACCGGGCACTGCTCACGCGGCACGCCGACGAACCCGGCGACAGTGCGCCACACCAGGTCGATGTAGCCGGTGGCCGGAAAGATCACCTGCTCGCCGATCTGGTGGTCGGCGAGGTAGGCGCAGTCTTCATCATCGAGGTCGATGCGGTAGGTGGCGTAGCCGGAATGGCTGTCGCCGAGATCGGGCTTCGGCACGTCCCATGCCTGGTCGTGCTCCCACGCGCACAGCGCAGGCACCTCGCACGGCGAGGTGAGCGGATAGGCGGGCGCCAGCAAAGCCGGCCAATCCAGGTCCAGCCCGTTCAAATGGCAGCGGGCCAGGCCGTCGAACAAGTCATCGCAGTGGTCGTGGTCGCGCCGCATCAGCGCAACGTGCTCGGCGTCTTGCACCGTCTCTGTGATGGGCAGCCGCAGCAGCGGGTGCGCGCCGATCTCGATCACCAGCGCGCCAGCCGGCACCTGCTGCGCCGCCTCGAAGAAGCGCACCGGGTTGCAGAGGTTGTCCACCAAGTACTGCGCCGAACAGGTGCTGGGCGCTTGGGGGTCGGCCTGCGAGGTGCTCAGCCAGCGGGCACTGCGCGGCTGGGGGTTGGGGATCACCTCTCTCAGCGCGGCCAGCAGGCCCGGCGCGGCGTCTCGCATCTGCGGCGAATGGAAGGCGGTGTGGGCCGAGCGTACCTCGCGGGCATCGACGCCTTGGGCGGTGAGTTGCGCCACCCATGCTTCTACCGCATCGGCCTGGCCCGACACGGTGACGCTGTTGGCCGCGTTGTGGCAGGCGGGCACCACGCCCGGCGGGCAGGCGGCTTGCGTTGCTGCCCAGTCCAGCCGCACGGCGGCCATCTTGCCGCGCGTGCCGGGGTTGATGTTGAGGTGGTGGCCGCGCCAGTAGGCCGACCGCACCGCTTGCTCGGCGCTCAAGGCGCCATCGGCGTAGCCGCAGGCGATTTCGCCGACGCTGTGGCCGATGAAGCCGTCTGCCTGCACGCCCAAACTACGCAGCAGATCCACCAGGCCGATCTGGATCGTGACCAGCGCGACGAAGGCGGGCAGGGGGTCATCCAGCACCGAGGGGCTGCCGGACTGGATCAGTGCCTGCAGGTCGAGGCCGACGCCTTGTAATGCAGCCGCGCAGCGTTCAACAGCCTGGCGGAACACCGGCCGTTGCAGCAGCGCGCGCCCCATGCCGGGCCATTGCTGGCCCATGCCGGGGAATGCAAACCACACCGGCGGGCGGACACCCGCGCTGTTGTGGGCGACCTCACGGCGCAGTTCGCGCCAGCCCTCGGTGGTGCGCAGCAGTGCAGCGCGGTAGGGGTGCGTCTTGGTGGGCAGGCTGGCCACGGCGGTGATCAATGCAGCAGCGTCGGCAGAACAATCCGCCGAGGCGGCATGGCGCAGCATGGCGTCCAATCCAGCCGCGGTGCGCGAGGCCAGCGGGATGACCGGCGGCGGCTCTGTTGCCGTGGTGATGTGGACCTCATCGCGCAGCAGCACGTGCGCGTTGGTGCCACCAAAGCCGAAGGAGTTGACCGCCGCGATGCCGCCGGTCCAGTCGCGGGCGTCGGTCACCACCTGCATGCGGCCGTCGAGCAGGCCGGGGATGTCGGGGTTGGGTGCGTTGAAGTGCAGGTTGGGCGGCAGGCGCTTGTGCTCCATCGCCAGCAGCACCTTGAGCACCCCGGCCAGGCCGGCGGCGCCTTCGGCATGGCCCATGTTCGACTTGACCGAGCCGAGCAGCAACGGCGCGCTGCGCTGCGTGCCCTCGCCGCAGAACGCGTCGCACAGCACGTTGGCTTCTTGCGGGTCACCGGCTGCGGTGCCGGTGCCGTGGGCTTCGACGTAGGCCACGTCGCCGGGGTTGACGCCTGCGCGCTCGCACACCGCGGTGATGAGATTGCGTTGTGCCTGGCTGTTGGGGAAGGTGATGCCCTGCTCGGTGTAGCCGTCGCTGTTGACGCCGGTGCCCAGCACCGAGGCGATCACGCGGCGGGCGCAGCTGCGGCGCGTGAGGAACAGCGCCACGATGCCTTCAGCGCGCACGTAGCCGTTGGCCTCGTGGTCGAAGGAGCGGCAGCGGCCGTCGGGCGAGAGCATCTTCAGCCTGTTGAAGCCCACGGTGAGGGCCGGCTGCAAAAGCAGGTTGACCCCGCCGACCAGCGCATGCTCGCATTCGCCGGCCTGCAAGGCGCGCACGGCAGCGTCCAGCGCCACCAGCGATGACGAGCAGGCGGTGTCGATGGTCTGGCTATTGCCGTGGAAGTCGAAGCTGTACGACAGCCGGTTGGCCATCATCGATTCCAGGCAGCCGGTGTTCTCGTAGCCCGTCATCTGCTCGGGCTGGGCGCCGTACAAGCGGTACGCATCGCTGCTGCAGGCGCCGACGTACACGGCGGTGTTCGAGCCGCGCAGGGTGTGCGGCGCTACCCCGGCGCCCATGATCGCCTCGTGGCTGACTTCGAGCAGCAGCCGCAGCCGCGGATCCATCTTGTGCGCCTGCTTGGCGTGGATCTCGAAGTACCGCGCGTCGAACCGCTCCAGGCCATCGAGTTTGGCGAACCGCCTGGGTGTGCCATGGATGCCCGGCGCCCAGCGCCGCGCGTCCTCCGTCACCATGTCGCGGCCGGTGATCAGGTTCTGCCAGAACTGCGTGGCGTCAGGGGATTCGGGCAGGCGGCAGGCGTAGCCGGAAATTACGATCATGAGGGGACTTTCGAGATGCTCGATGGGGTGCGGCGCTGTCGTTGCCGAACGACGTGCAGCTCTTGCGGAGTGCCAGGCTGGGGTGAGTATGTCGTTTGGAGGGATGGGATCAGCGTTGTCTCTGGTCATTCCACGTTCAGACCCCTTGATGATCGCGTCCAGGTCGATGGCCTGACCGTCGCCGCGAAAGTGTAGTGGCCGTTCAGGAGCACATGTCGCCAGGCCACCGGCGACGTCGCCTTGATCAGCGCCAGTGCCTTCTCGTTGCGGCTGGCCTCGTACTTCGACCTGGGCAACGGCGGCGCGCAGCTGGTGATGGGACTCGATGCGGTTCTGCGAGCATGTAGATGCTGCGCACGAGCCGATCGAATTCGAAGATCGCCCCGGCGAAGTTGGCCTTGTTGACGCTGTGCATGTCGCCGGTGATGGCGTTGGGCACGATGTCCGCGGTGTTGCGGTACCAGATGTCGAAGACGTGGTGCGCCTCGAACTCGTGCGCGCCCACGAGCCAGATGGCCAACATCACCACCCCGGTGTTCACCGCGTCGACGCCCGAGATATTTGCCAGCTTTCCCGATTCACGCCGTTTCGACCCGGCCCTCAAGGGGCCCGACCCGGCCAAGATGAAGGCCTTCAACGAGTCCAAAGGGCAGAAGCAGTTCGCCAAGCGGGTGTTCGAGCCGGCCAATGGCGTGAAGGGCTTGAACGACGAAGAGCTGAAGGCCAAGCCCGACGCATTTGCGTTCGATGAACCGCGCAAGCGCGTGGCCAGTGCGCCGGTGGCGCCTTATGTCATCTCGCTCGGCCGTCGTCTGGGGGAGTCGGCAGCAACCAAGCAGTAAGGGTCTTCGGCCCTGAGACAATGCGTGTCTGCGCAGGCACCACGACCGGTGCACGCCTCGACCCAACGATCTCAGTGGACACACCCAGCACCTCGACCCCGGCCGCTGCCGACTGGAAACTTTCGGTGGCCCCGATGATGGATTGGACCGATCGGCATTGCCGCTACTTCCACCGCCTCATCACCCAACACACCCGCCTCTACACCGAGATGGTGACCACCGGTGCGCTGCTGCATGGCAACGTGCCGCGGCATCTCGATTTCAGCCATCAGGAGCACCCGGTGGCGCTGCAGCTCGGCGGCAGCGAGCACCACGACCTGGCAGCCTGCGCCAGGCTCGCGCAGCAGTGGGGCTACGACGAAGTCAACCTCAACTGCGGCTGCCCCAGCGAGCGTGTGCAGCGCGGCGCGTTTGGCGCTTGCCTGATGGCCGAGCCGAACACCGTGGCCGATGGGGTCAAGGCGATGCGCGACGCGGTCGATCTGCCGGTGACGGTGAAACACCGCATCGGCATCGACCACACCGAGAGCTACGCCTTCGTGCGTGACTTCGTGGGCACGGTGGCCCAAGCAGGCTGCGAGGTGTTCATCGTCCATGCGCGCAACGCCTGGCTCAAAGGTTTGAGCCCGAAGGAAAACCGCGAGGTGCCGCCGCTGCGATATGAGATGGTCCATCAGTTGAAGCGCGATTTTCCGCAGCTCACCATCGTGCTCAATGGCGGCGTCACGACCAACGACCAGATTGCCGACCACCTGACCCATGTGGACGGTGTGATGCTCGGCCGCGAGGCTTATCACAACCCCTGGTGCATGGCCGAGTGGGACGAGCGCTTCTACGGCGCCTCGCCACAGACCCTCGACCGCGCGGCACTTGAGTCGCTGATGGTCGACTACATGGAGCGTGTGGTCGCCAGCGGCGAGCCCTGGTCGCATGTGTCGCGCCACATGCTGGGCCTGTGGAACAGCACACCCGGCGCGCGCAAGTGGCGCCAGGTGTGGTCAGACCACAAGCTCAAGGCCGAGCCGCCGCGCGTGGTGTCAGAACTTGCTCACCGGCGCGAGCTGGCCTCGGCCGCTTGACTGCCAGGTCGCGAGCACCACACCGAGCAGGGCCAGCGCAAAGGCCCCGGCCTGGCCGGCGCTGAAGCGCTCGCCGAGAAAGAGCACGCCTACCAGTGCTGCGCTGACCGGCAACAACACGGTGAACACCCCCGACGACGAGGCCGGCACCTGCTTGAGCCCGGTCATCCACAACCACACGGTGACCATGCTCGCCGCCAGCGAGTAGAAGAGTAGCAGCCACCACGAGCCGACGCTGACCGCTCCGAAGTCGAAGCGCCACGCCTGCCACAGCCCGAAGGGCGTGACCAGCAGCAGGCCCCACAGGTTGACCAGCGCGCTGATGCGCTTGGCCGAGACCTGGCCGGTGAGCTTCTTGCCGATCACCACGTAGCTCGCTTCGCAGAGCACCGCGCAAAACAGCAGCACGTTGCCGAGCAGCGAGCTGGGCGCGGCGCCGTCGGCATGTTTGGTGAACGAGACCAGCGCGATGCCGCCCACGGCGCAGGCGATGCCGGCCAGCACGCGCCCCGTGATGCGCTCGCGCAGTGCGGCCCATGACATCACCGCCACGACCGCTGGAATGGCCGCCATGATCACGCCCGCGGCGAGCGCCGATGTCATTGACACGCCATACAGCATGCAGATGGAAAACAGGAAGTTGCCGAAGAAGGACTCGAAGAACAGCAGAGTGCGGTCGTGGGGGCTCAGCGGCGCTTCACCCGGCGTGCGCTTGACCCAGCCCGCCATCGCCACGGCCGCGATGCCAAAGCGCAACCACGCCAGCAGGAACACCGGGAACACCAGCACCAGCAGCTTGGAGAAGCCGACGTAGCTGCCGACCAGGGCCATGCTGCTGGCCAGGCACAGGTAGGAAACCCACAGGGCGCGCGATTGCATCAGCGCATCAGAACGCGGTGGCGTAGCGGGCCGTCTCCCACGCGCTCACGTGGCGTGCGTAGGCGGTCCACTCCTCGCGTTTCAGGCGGATGAACTCGCCCGACAAGGTGTCGCCGAGGGCGCTGCAGATCACCTCGTCGGCCGCCAGAGCGTCGGTGGCTTCGCTCAGGCTTTGCGGCAGCACCGCGATTCCGCGTGTTCGGATCTCGGCGAGCGTGAGTTTGAACAGGTCGTCGGTGCAGGCCGGGCCCAGCGGCAGCTTTCGGTCGACACCGTCGAGCCCAGCCGCGATGAGGCCCGCAGTGGCAAGGTAGGGGTTGGCCGATGCGTCGGGCAGGCGCCACTCGAACCGGCCAGGCAGCGTGCGGACGAGGGCCGTGCGGTTGTTGGGGCCGTGCGCCACATAGGCCGGCGCCCATGAGGTGCCGGAGAGCGACTCGCCCACCACCAGCCGCTTGTAGCTGTTGACCGTGGGTGCGGCCAACGCGCACAAGGCCGCCGAGTGCTGCAACACACCGGCGATGAAGTGATCGTTCTCCACGCACGAAGCACCCTCCCACAGCGACACGTGAAAGTGCATGCCGCTGCCCGGCTGGTTCGCAAAAGGCTTGGGCATCATCGAGAACAGGCTGCCGTGCTGCTCGGCGATGGCGTGAGCGGCCATCTTGAACAGCATCAGGTGGTCGGCGCTCGTCAACGCGTCAGCGTGGTGGAAGTTGAGTTCGTACTGGCCGTGGGCGTCTTCGTGGTCGATCTGGAACACGTCGAGCCCGCAGGCGGTGAGGCCATCACTCAGCTGCTTGAGAAAGTCGCGCTGGCGCGGCAGGGTCTTGAGGTCGTATGAGGGTTTGTCGAGCCCGTCATCAGCGTCGGCTGCAGCGAGCCCGTGTGCCGTGCGGCGCAACAAGAAAAACTCGGGCTCGATGCCGGTACGCAGGGTCCAACCACGCTCGGCCAGGCGTGCCACCTGGCCGCGCAGCACCTGGCGCGGGCAAGCGTCAAAGGGCTCGCCGGCCACGAAGCCATCACACACGATGCGCGCGTAACCCGGCATCCAGGGCAGGGCGCGCGCAGTGGGCGCGTCGCCTCGCCCGTAGTACTCGGAGCGGGGGCCGGTGCGCGGCAGGCCGGTGCCCCAGATCGACGGGCCGGCGAAGCCTGCACCTTCGTTCAACAAGGTGTCGAGGTGGGCGAGTGGCACGAACTTGCCCTTGGCCACGCCATGCACGTCGGTGAACTGCGCGATGAGCGTGTGCACGCCCTGGGTGGCGAGCGTTTCGCCGAGCGGGGTCATTCGAGGCGAATCCAGGTGGTCTTCAGCTCGGTGTACTTGTCGAAGGCGTGCAGCGACTTGTCGCGCCCGTTGCCGCTCTGCTTGAAGCCGCCGAAGGGCACGGTGATGTCGTCTTCGTCGTATTGGTTGACGTGCACCGTGCCGGCGCGCAAGGCGCGCGCCACGCGGTGCGCGCGGTTGATGTTGCTGCTCCACACGCTGGCTTGCAGGCCGTAGCTGGAGTCGTTGGCGAGCGCAATCGCTTCTTCTTCGGTCTTGAAGCGGATGACCGACATCACCGGCCCGAAGATCTCTTCGCGCGCGATGCGCATGCCGTTGTTCACGCCTTCGAACACCGTGGGCTCCACGAAGTAGCCGCCGGTCTCAGCGCGCACCTGCTGGCCGCCGACTGCGATGTGCGCACCTTCGGCTCGACCGGCCTCGATGTAGCCGAGCACGGTGCGTAACTGGGTGTCGTCGACCAGGGCTCCCATTTCGGTGGCGGCGTTCAGCGGGTCGCCGGGTTGGTAGCCAGGTGCTTCGCCGGCCACGATCTTCACGAACTCGTCGGCCACGCTCTCGTGCACGAACACGCGCGAAGGCGCATTGCACGACTCGCCCTGGTTGAAGAACATGCTGCCGGCCACTGTTTTGGCAGCGCGTTCGATGTCGTCGAAATCGGGAAACACCACAAACGCCGACTTGCCGCCGAGCTCGTTGTAGACGCGCTTCAGGTTGCTGCGGCCGGCGTACTCGAGCATCTTGCGGCCGACGCGGGTGGAGCCGGTGAAGCCGATCGCATCGACGTCCATGTGCAGTGCCAGGGCCTCACCCGCTTCGTGGCCGAAACCCGGGACCACGTTGAACACGCCTTCGGGCAAACCTGCTTCGAGCGCCAGCTCGGCCAGGCGCAGCGCGGTCAACGGCGACTTTTCGCTCGGCTTGAGCACCACCGAGTTGCCGGCCGCCAATGCGGGACCGAGCTTCCAGGCGGCCATGATCATCGGGTAGTTCCAGGGCACGACCGCGCCGATCACGCCCATGGGCTCCCGCGTGATCAGCGCCAGCGCGGTGTGTGCGGTGGGCGCGATCTCGTCGTAGATCTTGTCGACGGCTTCGGCATACCAGGCGATGCAGCGCGCTGCCGAAGGCACGTCGACCGACAGGCTGTACTTGATGGGCTTGCCCATGTCGAGCGTTTCGAGCAGGGCCAGCTCGTCACGTGCGGCGAGGATCTTTTCGGCAAAGCGAACCAGGGTGCGCTTGCGCGAGGCCGGGGCCTGGTGCGCCCAGCGACCGTCGTCGAAAGCGCGGCGAGACGAGGCCACCGCGGCGTTGATGTCGGCCTCGCCCCCGCGTGCGATATGGCCGATGGTGCGGCCGTCGATGGGTGAGACGCAGTTGAAGGTTTCACCCGTCACAGCCGCCACCCGCTGCCCGGCGATGACGGCGCGGCCATCGAGCTTGAGGTCGGTGGAGCGGGCGCGCCAGTCGTGGGCGGGTGTGTTCATCTGCGTCTCCGGTCAGCGCCGTGGTGTGTCAGAAGCTGACCACGACCGCAGCGCCCAGCACGTGGTTGCTCTTCTTGTAGCTGCCGTCACTCACGTAGTTGAAGACGGCCTGGTTGGCGCGGTCGAGGCGGTACTCGGCCTTGAAGGTGGTGTTGAGGTTGAACAGGTAGTTCATGCCGATCGACAAGGCATAACGGTTGGCGCCGGTCTCAGTGTCGTTCTGCGTCCAGGTGCCGGTGCCGTCGTCGGTCCAGCCGGGGCCGATGCCGTTGCGGTCGTCGCTGCCGGTGAAGCCCAGCAGGCCGCCGCCGTTCTTCTTGTTGTTCAGGTAGTCGAAGCGGGCGATGCCTTCAAAGCGCGGCGTGAACTTGTGGGCTGCGAGCACCGACAGGCCGTACCAGCGCGCGTTGCGCATCTCGCCGGTGGTGGGGTCGGCGGTGATGGCGGCGTTCTTTTGCTGGCCGACGCTGACCTGGCCTTGCAGCGTCCAGTCGCCACGGATGAAGTAGGCGTCGAACTCGAAGAGATGGAGCGCGGTGTCGCGGGTGCTGTAGGGCTCGCTGGTGATCGGGTTCACATCGTCAGAGCGGAAGTTGGCCGCCTTGCCGTGCACACCCGCAAACCCGAAGCCCTGGTACTCGCCCTTGGAGTAATCGACGCGGTAGGCCAACACCGGCGACTTCTCGCTGGCCGAGCGCTTGGTGCTGTTCATGTTGGCCACCACGCCGCGGATCCACCACTTGCCGCTGGTGATCTCCATGCCCGCTCCGGTGTAGGCGGTGGGCAGGGTGAAGTCGAACAACAGGTTGTGGGTGATCAGCTTGTTGAGCGTGGGCTGCAGGTATTCATAGCCCGACCAGTCGGGAATCTGCCCGGCGATGAAACGGGTTTGCAAGTCGCCAAGCGGCACCGACACGCTGGCTTCGTGCACCACCGAGCTGCCATCGACCACCGAACCCACGCCCCGGTTGGGCGCCAGGGTGAAGCGCCATTTGGTGCCGTCTTCCATTTCTTTCTGGATGTCGAGCATCGCCATGCCGAAGTACGAGTTGTCGTAGTTGTAGCCATCGTCACCGACCGAGTTCAGGAACTGGAACCCCGCACGGCCTTGCGCCTTGTTGTAGATGAATGCCGGGTCCATCTGCCCGCTGATCATCAGGCCCCGGAAACCCATGGCTTCCTGGTTGTCTTCAAGCGCTTCGGTCTTGATCACGATGCGGTTGAAGTCTTGTTTCTCCTGGGGCGTCATGCCGCCTTCGGCCGGCTTGGTCTCGGCATCCTTGAGTTTTTGCTCGAGTGCGGTGACTTTGTCCTTGAGTGCTTTCTGCTCCTTGCGCAGGTCGTCGAGCGACTGCGCACCCGCAGCCATCGGGAAGGCGGCCAGCAAGGCCAGGCTCATTGCGGTGGGGTGCCAGAACTTCTTCATGGGGTGTTCTCCTCTTGGCTGGGTGGTTGTGTTTGAGAGAGCGGCTTCAGCTGCGGGTGGCGTCAGCCATCTCGCGGGCGTGTTTGCGTTCGTTGCGAACGATCATCAAGCTGGCGGCGACCACGCCGATGGACACCACCAGCACGATCAGGGTGGCGACGGCGTTCACGCTCGGGTCCAACCCCAGACGTGCGCGCGAGAAGATCACGAGCGGCATGGTGGTGGCGCCAGGGCCGGTCAGGAAGGCCGACAGCACCACGTCGTCGAGCGAGAGCGTGAAGGTGAGCAGCCAGGCTGAAAACAGCGCCTGCGAAATCATCGGCAAGGTGACGAGGGCAAACACCTGCCAGGGGCGTGCGCCCAGGTCGAGCGCGGCTTCTTCGAGCTGCGGATTGAGGTCGTTCAAGCGCGCTTGCACCACCACGGTGGCGTAGGCCAGACCCAGCAGCACGTGGCCGATCCAGATCGTGAGCATGCCCTTTTCTGGGAAGCCGGTCACACGCTGCACCGACACCAGCATCAGCAGCAGCGACAGGCCGACGATCACCTCGGGCATCACCAGCGGCGCACTCACCATGCCTGAAAACGCGGTGCGGCCGAAAAAGCGCCGGTACTTCACCAACGCAAACGCGGCGAGCGTGCCCAGGATCACCGAGGCACAGGCCGTCAGAAACGCGATCTTGAGAGACAGCCACAGGCCCGACAGCATTTCGCCGTCGGAGGCGAGCTTGACGTACCACTTGAGCGTGAAGCCACGCCACACGTTGGGCAGTGGTGAATCGTTGAACGAATACAGCACCAGCGCCGCGATGGGCAGGTAGAGAAACAGGTAGCCCGCCGACAACCAGGCCTTGCCGAACAAACGCGGGTTCATTTGCGAACCTCCTGCGATTCAGCCTGGTATTTGTTGAAGAGTGCGAGCGGCACGATGATCAGCAGCACCATCACCACCGCGACGGTCGAGGCCATGGGCCAGTCGTTGTTGCTGAAAAATTCGTCCCACAGCACGCGGCCGATCATCAGCGTCTGCGGGCCGCCCAGCAGCTCGGGAATGACGAATTCACCCACGCAGGGAATGAACACCAGCATGCTGCCGGCGATGATGCCCGCCTTGGACAGCGGCACCGTGACTGTCCAGAACGCGACCCACGCGGTGGCGCCCAGGTCGGCGGCAGCTTCCAGCAGGCGCAGGTCCATCTTGGCCAGGTTGGAGTAGAGCGGCAGCACCATGAAGGGCAGGTAGGTGTAGGTCATGCCCAGCACCAGCGAGAAGGGGCTGTTCATCAGCTGGCCGGGCGAGGGAATCAGGCCGAGGCCGCTCAACACGTGGTCGAGGCCTGTGGCCGTGATCAGCTCGAAGGCCCAGCCGTGTTCGCTCAGCAGGCCCTTCCAGGCGTAGACGCGCAGCAGGAACGACGTCCAGAACGGCAGCATCACCAGCATCAGCAAGGCAGGCTGCACGCTGGGCTTGGCACGCGCCATGAAGTAGGCGAATGGGTAGCCGATGAACAGGCACAACAGGGTGGTGGCGCCGGCGTACTTCAGGCTCGACAGGTAGGTCTTGAAGTAGAGGTCGTCTTCGGTCAGGAAGGCGTAGTTGCTCAGCCGCAGGGCCAGCTGCAACACGCCTTCGTTGAAGGTGACGATGTCTTTCGGGAACACCGCTTCCATCTCGGAAACGCTGTATTTCACGACGATCAGGAAGGGCAGCAGGAAGAAAACGAGCAGCCAGAGGTAGGGCACGCCGATCACGGCGGCGCGACCCCTCCCCAATGAGCGCAGCCACGTCATGCCGTGAGCACCACTTGGGCGGTGGGTGACCAGCTGGCCCAGGCGGTGTCACCCCAGGTCAGCGGTTTGTCGCGGTGGCGCTCGGTGTTGCTCTCGCTCACCTTGAGCACCTGGCCGCTCGCCAGGGCCAGGTGGTAAACGGTGTAGCTGCCGAAGTACGACATGTCTTTCACCGTGCCGCTCACCTGGTTCTGGTCGCCGGCCGGCTTGTCGCAGTCGAGCTTGATCTTCTCGGGGCGCAGCGCCACCGTCACTGGCATGCCCTCGGTGCCCGTGATGCCGTGGCCCACGTAGTGCGAGCAGTCGGCGCAGGCGATCACCACGTGGTCGGGCTGGTCGACGGTGAGCGTGCCATCCATCAGGTTGACGTTGCCGATGAAGTCGGCCACAAAGCGGGTGGCGGGCGTTTCGTAGATGTCACTCGGCGCGCCCACTTGCAGGAAGCGGCCCTCGCTCATCACCGCGATACGCGAGGCCATGGTCATGGCTTCTTCCTGGTCGTGCGTGACCATCACGCAGGTCACGCCCACGTTTTCGATGATGTTGACCAGCTCGATCTGCGTTTCTTCGCGCAGCTTCTTGTCGAGCGCGCCCAGCGGCTCGTCGAGCAGCAGCAACTGCGGCTTCTTGGCCAGGCTTCGCGCCAGTGCCACACGCTGTTGCTGGCCGCCCGAGAGCTGGTGCGGCTTGCGGCGGGCGTACTTGCCGAGTTGCACCAGCTTGAGCATGGCCTCCACCTGCGCGGCAATCTGCTCGCGA
>JACMKJ010000059.1 GCA_014380155.1 Rhizobacter sp.
CGCAAACCGCGCGCCCCGGCAAGCTGGCCGCGCTGCCAGGCGTGCGCAGCGCCATCGCCGGGGGCGTGACGATGGACAAGCTCACCTCGTATGCCGACGTGACCAGCTACAACAACTTCTACGAGTTCGGCACCGACAAGGCCGACCCGGCGCGCAATGCCGGCAAGCTGAAGACCCGTCCTTGGACGGTGGCCATCGAAGGCGAAGTCAAGAAACCCAAGGTCTACGACCTCGACGAGCTGCTCAAGCTGAGCGCCATGGAAGAGCGCATCTACCGCATGCGTTGTGTCGAAGGCTGGTCGATGGTGATCCCATGGGTCGGTTATTCGCTCTCCGAGCTGATCAAGCGTGTCGAGCCCACCAGCAAGGCCAAGTATGTTGAGTTCGTGACGCTGGCCGACGAGAAGCAGATGCCCTTCGTCGGCTCGAACGTGCTCTCCTGGCCCTACGTCGAAGGCCTGCGCATGGACGAAGCGATGAACCCGCTCACCCTGCTGGCCTTTGGCTTGTATGGCGAGGTGATGCCCAACCAGAACGGCGCGCCGGTGCGCCTGACGGTGCCCTGGAAGTACGGCTTCAAGAGCGGCAAGTCGATCGTCAAGATCCGCTTCACCGAGAAGCAGCCGCAAACCTCGTGGAATGTCGCTGCGGCGCGCGAGTACGGCTTCTATTCCAACGTCAACCCGAAGGTCGACCACCCGCGCTGGAGCCAGGCCACCGAGCGGCGCATAGGCGAGGACGGCGTTTTCACCAAGAAGCGCCCCACCCTGATGTTCAACGGCTACGAGGCCCAGGTGGGCCAGCTTTACGCCGGCATGGACCTGGCCAAGCTGTTTTGACCATGTCTGCCGTGCTGTCGCCAACCCGCCCTCCAGCCGCATCCACCCGCACCAAGTCGCCCTGGCTGCACCCTGCGGCCAAGCCTTTGCTGTTCGTGGTGTGCCTGCTGCCGTTCGGGTGGCTGTTGTATGGCGCCTTGGCCAACACGCTGGGCGCCAACCCGGCCGAGGCGCTGATCCGCGCAACCGGCGACTGGACGCTGCGCTTCCTGTGCATCACGCTGGCCGTCACGCCGCTGCGGGTGCTCACCAGCCAACCTGCGCTGCTGCGCTTTCGGCGCATGCTGGGCCTCTTCGCGTTCTTCTACGTGGTGCTGCACTTCTTGTCGTACGCCTGGCTCGACATGGGCTTCGATTTGCAAGCCATCGTGGTCGACATTCCCAAGCGGCCGTTCGCGCTGGTCGGCTTTCTCGCGCTCTTGCTGATGGTTCCGCTGGCTGCCACCTCGTTCAACCGTGCCATCAAGGCACTGGGCGCCAAACGTTGGCAGACCCTGCACAAGCTGGTCTACGTCATCGTGCTGCTGGGCCTGCTGCACTTCTTCTGGATGCGCGCCGCGAAGAACAACTTCGCCGAAGTGGCGGTCTACGCGGTGGTGATTGCCGCGCTGCTGGGCTGGCGCCTGGTGCGCCGGCTGCGCTCAAAAACCTAACGCCGCCGGGCTCGGGGCGTGGCGCGCACGACGGGCCGTGGCACACGCGGCACGGCCGTCATGGCTTCGGCGTTGATCTGCCACTCTGGCAACAGGTGGGCGATGGTGCGTGCGGTGCTGGCGCTCGCTTCCACCAGCAGCATGTCGGGCGCGTCGTCGATCACCTTGGCACCAGCGCGCGACACCACCATGGCCGTGTCCACCCCCGACTCAGCGTGGCGAGGTGTGCTGCCGGCGTAGCGCAAGACATAGCGACTCATGGTGTTGGATGATAAGCCTGCAGCTCATTGTGCGAGGCCCGCTCCCTGCGCAAAAGGTGGCAAATCCATGTCGCGCGCGGCCTGCAAGGCGAGCCGGATGACGGCGTCTGAGCGCTCACCATCGCGCGGCAGGGCCAGCGTCTTCGCATCGGCGGCCAGCCGCCGCGCCACCGCGCCCGTGACGGCCGGGCAGGCCATCGAAGTGCCGTCCATCACACCAAAACGATCGTGGGGAATGCACGAGATCACGCCCACACCCGGCCCGGCCACGTCGATCTCGGGGCCGGTGTTGGAAAAATCGGCGATGAAGCTGTGCTCCTTGCCCATCGGTGGCTGCACCGTCTGGGCCTGCATGGCACCCGCTGGCCACAGGCCTTTGAACCCAAGCGCCGAGACCGACAGCGACAGCGGGTGACGCGCCGGCCAGGCCACGGCACCGCCGTCGTTGCCGGCCGCGATCACGCACACCACGCCCTTGGCGCGCGCGGCCTTGATGGCCTCGCTGGTGGTTTGGTCGCTGGGGCCGCCGCCCAGGCTCAGATTGAGCAGGTCGCAGCCGTCGGCCACCGCACGGTCGATGGCCTTGGCGATGGCAAAGCTCGAAGCCCCTTGCGCGTTTTTGCCAAACACCCGGTAGGCCCGCAGGCTCACACCCGGCGACACACCGAGAAAACCGCCACACTGGCCGGCGATGATGCCGGCCACGTGGGTGCCGTGGATGTCGGCGTCAGACCAGTCGGTGGGGTCCTCGCCGGTCACGGCGTTCATGCCTCCGCTCACCACCAGCCCGGTGTGCGGGCCGATGCCGGTGTCGATCACGCCCACCGTCACACCTGCGCCGTCGGGCAGGGCCCGCTTGGGATAGGCCTTGGTGCGCGAGTCGGTGAAGCCGAGGTTGATCTCCGGCAGCTCGATCACACCCTCGTGCAGCGACCAGTCTTTCAGCAGCACCGGCCAGGCGCTGTGTGACGGGTACACATAGACCCGCTGCAGCACACGCACCGAGCGCGGCAGTTCCAGCTCGACCTCGCCGCGCGCGTTGGTGCTGCCTTGTGCGCCCTTGCCCGCCTCGTAGTCGCTGAAGGCGATCACCTCCACACTGCGCAGCGGCTTGCCGCTGCCTTGCAACACCACCTTGATGCGCGGCTGCGCGAGCGTGGCCCGTGCCGAAAACGCCTGCAGCCCAGTGAGGATGCGCGGGCGCGGTGCCCGCATCGAGGGGTAATACACCTCGGGCACCACACGCAGGCCGGGCTGCTCGCGCTTGAGCTGCATCACCGCCACGTTGGACATGGCCACCAGCTTGGCGCCGTTCGACTGGATCGAGTCCAGCACCTTGAAGTGCGCCGCATGGGACGCCGTCGCCGGCATGCGCCGCGCACCCGGCGCGCCCATGGTGGTGAGAAAGGTTTCGGTGGCGCTGGAGTTGTTGGGCTCGTCGGCGGTGAGGCCACTGGTGGGCAATAAGACAAAACGGGAGATTGCACTCATGGTGTCCTTCAAACGGTCATTCGCTGGGGGCGTCGTCGAAGCCCAGGCCTTCAGCGGCCAGCCACTCCGAAGCGGCCCGAAACGCCGCTCCCGAGGCCGGCACGCCGGCGTATGGCGCCACGTGCAGCAGCACCTCGCGCAGCTCGACCAGTGTGGCGCCATTGTTGATGGCACCGCGCAGGTGGCCCTTCAGCTCGTGGGTGTGGCCGAGCGCGGCCAGCATGGCCACCGTGCACAGGCTGCGCTGCTTGAGCGCCAGCCCTTCGCGCAGCCAGGTCGAACCCCACGCGTGATCGCTGGTGTGGTCTTGCAAGGGCTGGGTGAAGGCATTGACACCCGCCAGGGCGCGGTCGACGAAGCTGTCTCCCATCACCTGGCGGCGGCGCTGCTCGCCGGCGCTGGGTGGGTTGGGCTCGGGCGGCAGTGTCGGGCTCATGCGGTGCTCCTGGGGCTGTGTCAGGCTGCATTGTCGCCACGCCGGCACAGGGGCCATCCCGATGTGCAGTGAGTACGGCAGGCATAGCATGCGTGCCATGACACGCTTCGCCACATTGCTGATCAGCCTGATGCTCGCCGCCTGCGCGAGCCCGCCACCCGCCGCACCCACCGTCGAGCTGCTGCACGACGCGCTGTTCGCGCCGCCCGCCCAGGCGCCGTCGAGCGCCGCCGAGATCTTCGCGATGACCGAGCCCATGAAGCGCTACGCCGACCACGACATTGCCACCCAGCTGCGCAACCGTGGCCCGCAAAAGGGCTTGCTCGATGCGCTCTACAGCAAGCGGCAACTCAAGCTGGAGTACGACGCCGAACGCACCCGCACCGCCTCAGAAGCCTTCGAGGCGCGCGCCGGCAACTGCCTGTCGCTGGTGATCATGACGGCGGCATTTGCCAAGCACCTGGGCATGCAAGTCAGCTACCACAGCGTCTACACCGACGAGACCTGGACCCGCAACCAAGACACCTACTTCGCCAGCGGCCACGTCAACGTGACACTCGGCCGGCGCTGGGCCGACTCCGGCATGCGCGGCACCCACCCCACCTGGACGATCGACTTCCTGCCACCCGAAGACCGGCGTGGCCAGCGCTCGCGCGAGGTGAGCGAGGCCACCATCGTGGCGATGTACATGAACAACCGCGCTGCCGAATCGCTGGCCGCCGGCGAGTTGAACGAGGCCTACGCGTGGGTGCGCGCGGCGGTGCGGCACGAGCCCGGTTTCCTGAGCGGCTACAACACGCTGGCCGTCATCTACCTGCGGCGCGGCCACGTGGCCGAGGCCGAACGTGCGCTCGCCCATGTGTTGCAACACGACCCTCTGAGCACCATCGCGATGTCGAACATGGCGCGTGTACAGAGCGCGCTCGGCCGGCCCGAGGTGGCGCGCGACCTGACGGCCCGGCTGGCACGCCTCGACCCCGAGCCGCCCTTCCACTTCTTCGACCTCGGCCAGGTCGCCATGCGCAAGGGCGACTACAACACCGCACAACAATGGTTCGCCAAAGAGGTGGCGCGCGCCCCGTACCACCATGAATTTCATTTCTGGCTGGCGATGGCCAACTACCAGCTCGGCGACATCGCCAGCGCACGCCAGCAGCTCGACCTCGCACTCAGCACCAGCACCACGCGGCGCAACCAGCAGCTCTACGCTGCCAAGCTCGACCACCTGAAGCACCTGGGTCTGCAATGAACCTGCTCTCGCCTTTGTCCAGGCTCATCCGCCAGCTGATGAGCGCTGCGGCGCTGGCGCTGGCCGTGCTCGCCCCGCCCGCAGCGGCGCAAACGCCTTACGCCGGCCCGCTGTTCGATGCCCACCTGCACTACAACGACGAAGCCAGCGCGCGTTACCCCGTCGCCGACGTACTGGGCCGCATGCAGCGCAGCGGCGTGCGCGCCATCGTTGCCAACAGTCGGCCCAACGACGGCACCAAGGCGCTGGCCGCTGCGCGCGAGGCCACGCGTCGTGCGGGCGTGACGGTGGTACCTTTCGTGCGGCTCTACCGCAACCGCGCCGATTACAGCGGCTGGCATGCAGACCCGAGCATCGTCGAGATGGTGCAACGCGAGTTGGCTGCGGGCACCGAGGCCGGGCCTTACCGCGGGCTGGGCGAGTTCCACCTCTACGACAGCGCCAACGCCGATGGCCCCACGGCCAAGCGCCTGATGCAGCTCGCCGAAGAGCGCGGCCTGGCCGTGCTCGCGCACGTGGACGACGTGGCCATCACCAAGCTTTTTGCCCACGCCCCCACGGCCAGGCTGATCTGGGCCCACAGCGGCATTGGCGACGTGCCGATCGAGCGTGTGCGCGCATTGCTGCAACGCCACCCCACGCTGATGGGCGAGCTGTCGTATCGCCCTGGCCTCACCGTCGCCGACGACCGGCTGAGCCCCGCGTGGCGCTCCTTGTTGACCGAGATGCCCGAGCGCTTTCTGGTCGGCTCCGACACCTGGGTCAATGGCCGCTGGGACGACTACGAAGCCTTGATGCAGCAGACACGGCGCTGGCTCGGCGACTTGCCGCCCGCAGTCGCGCGGCGCGTGGGCTGGGAAAACGGCGCAGCCCTGTTCGGTCTGGCTGCGCCGTGAGCGTGAACGGATTCAGCTCGCGTCGTACTTGACGCTGCAGCCATACGGCGTGGCCGTGGGCGTGCTCACCGGCTTGCCGGCCATCGACTCGGCGAGCGCCGCCTTGACGAAGTTGTTGGCGGTCTTGACGTCGGCCGGGTTGCTGGTGCGCTTGTCGTCGATGCCACCGGCATAGACCAGCTTGCCGGCCGGGTCGATCACGTACATGTGGGGTGTGGTCTTGGCGGCGTAAGCGCGGCCGACCTTGCCCGACTCGTCCATCAGCACAGCGGTCGGTGCGGCGCCCCAGTCCTTGACCAGCTTCGCGCTCAGCGCGGCGGGCTCCAGGTAGTCGCCCGCGCTCTTGGCGGTGGAGTTGACGCTCAGCCACACCACGTCTTTGGCGGTGTAGGCCTTTTGCAGGCCCTGCATGTTTTGCGAGCCGTAGTGTTTGACGACAAACGGGCAGCCGGGGTTGACCCACTCCAGCACCACATGCTTGCCCTTGAAATCGGCCAGCTTGACGGTTTTGCCGGTGGTGTCTTTCAGCTCGAAGCTGGGCGCAGGCTGGCCGATGGTGACGGCCATGGCGGGGCTCGCGAGCAGAGGCAGGGCGACCGCAGCGGCGGCCAGGGTGAGCATGAAGGGGCGACGCGTCATGGTGAACTCCTGTGTGGGTGGGAAAGTGGGAGGGCTATAAGCTGGCCAGTGCTTCGCGCACCAGTCCGGCGGTGAGAACTTCCGGCAGCAGCAAGGGCGATTGGCCCGGCCGCATCAACACATACACCGGCACGCCATTGCGGCCGAGCCGGGCGAGCGCGGCGGTGATCTCGGCGTCACGCAGCGTCCAGTCGGCGCGCATCAGCGTGACCTTGGCGGCGCTGAAATCGGCTTGCGTGGCAGCGGTGTTCAGCACCAATCGCTTGTTGACCTGGCAGCTCACGCACCAGGCCGCGGTGAAGTCGACGAATACCGGCTTACCCTGATCGACCAGCGCCTGCGCGGCGGCGGCGTTGTAAGGCTGCCAGACGGTGGCCTCGGTTTTGGATGGTGCGGCTTCGGCGGGTGACATCGCTGCCGGCCAGCTCCAGGCCAGCAACACCGCGGCAGCCAGCGTCAAGCCACCCACCACCGCGCGGCGCCGCAGCACCGAGCTCAGCCAGATCGCGAACCCCAGGCCCACCAAGGCCAACAAGGCCTTGGCCGCCCCGTCGATGCCGGCCTGAAGACCCAGCACCCAGATCAGCCATACCACCGTGGCAAACATCGGGAAGGCCAGGCCTTGTTTCAAGCGCAGCATCCAGGCGCCCGGGCGCGGCAGGCGCTCGCGCCAACCCGGTGCCAACGCAAGCACCGCATACGGCAAGGCCATGCCCACACCGAGCGCAGCAAACACCCCCAGCGCCTGCGGTGCCGACTGCGTGATCGCAAAGCCCAGCGCCGCCCCCATGAACGGCGCGGTGCACGGGCTGGCCGCTACCACCGCCAGCACGCCTGTTGCAAACGCATCGGCCGACGGGTTCTGCGCACGCCAGCCGGCCAGGCCCTGCGGCAGCAGGTTGCCGAACTCGAACGCGCCCATCAGGTTGAGCCCGATCGCAAAGAACAGGAGCGCCAGAACAAACACCACACCGGGCTCCTGCAACTGAAAGCCCCAGCCCACCGCGCTGCCGGCCGCACGCAGCCCGAGCAAGACAGCGGCCAGCGCCACGAAGCTCAGCACCACACCCGCGCTGTAAGCCAGCACATGGGCGCGCAAGGCAAGCTTGTCGCTGCCCTGCTGCGCCAGGCCGATCAGCTTGATCGACAGCACCGGGAACACACACGGCATCAGGTTCAGCACCATGCCGCCAACCAGCGCCAGCAACACCGCTGCCCACAGGCCGAGCGCCGCGCTACCACCCGCAAGCTGCGCCGGTGCGGGGTTGTCGATGCGCTGCGCGCCAGCGGGCAAGGCGATTGCCGCCACCGCGCTCACTGGCGCTGCGAACTCCACGTTCACAGCGCCCCAGGGGCTGGGTGAGCCGGTGCCTTGCACGACCGCGATGCCGTCGAACACGGCCGGCAGCTTGGCGTTGTCTTGCAGGCGCATGCGAAGTGCATACCCGCTGGGCGTGCGATAGAGCTCGTGGCGCGCCGGCTCGACCAACTGCTCGGCATACGGGAACACCTGCAGCACGGGCGCTGCGTCATTGGGGCCGGCGGCCGCATCGCGGTCGAGGCTGAGCAGCAGCTCCGGGCCAGCCTTGCAAGGGCTGTGCTTGTTGCAGCGCCGTCTTGACGAACAGCCCAGCATGCTCGGTCGGGGTTGGCGTCGCCCCCGCAGCGACCACCGGCAGCGCCAGGTTCAGCGTGGCGTTTTCCGGGATGCACACATCGCGGCACACCAGCCAGGTGGCGGCTGCCTGCAAGCGCAGCGTGTTGCCCGGCTGTGCATTGGCCGGTGCGGTGTAGCGCAGCGGCAGCAACACCTCGCCCTCGTAGCCGTAGTTGACCAGCGGCCCCAGCGGCAGGCGCTGGGGTGCCGGCCACTGGATGTCGCTCGTGCTGCTGCCCTCGGGCAGTGTCCAGGCCAGCGTGGTGGGCAGGCCCGAGTCACCCGGGTTGCGCCAGTAGGTGTGCCAATGCGGAATGTGCTGCAAGCGAAGACCGATCTGCACCGCCTGGCCGGGCTGCACGGCACTGGCTTGCGACACCAATTCGGCGGTGACGTGCTCGGTTTTCACCGGCTGGGCCCAGGCCGTGCTGGCCAGGCAGCAGCCCAGCGCCAGCGCCTGCACCCACTTCAACACCGCCTGCTTCGTCCACTGCATGAGAGCCACTCCGAGATCACGGCGTGCGATTCTGAACCGGCGCGCAAGTTCCCGCGCTGCGCAGGGACAAGGCCTGATACCGTGGCCGATCCACCCGCCCAATACGCCCAAGAACGCCCAAGAAGGAATCCGATGCGCCACCTCGTGCTCCCCCTCATGCTCGCCGCCGCTGGCGCGGCACACGCCGAAACCATCGGCTCGGTCGACACCGTCTTCAAGTTCATCGGCCCCGACCACAAGATCGTGATCGACGCCTATGACGACCCGCATGTCAACGGTGTCACATGCTATGTGTCGCGTGCCAAGACCGGTGGCATCAAAGGAGCCCTCGGCGTGGCCGAAGACAAGTCGGAGGCCTCGATCGCCTGCCGCCAGGTCGGGCCGATTTCCATTCCGAAGCCGATCCCCGAGCAAGACGAGATCTTCAACGAGCGCATCAGCCTCATCTTCAAGAAGCTGCGCATCGTTCGCATGGTCGACGCCA
>JACMKJ010000606.1 GCA_014380155.1 Rhizobacter sp.
CGGGCGGCCTCTTCGTCGAGGTTCACACCCGCCTTGTTGACGCGCGCCGTCTCGGCCGTGGAGGCGATCGCGCTGGAGATGCCCGACGCCGACTTGGCGCTTTGCACCCGCACGCCGATGTCTGACAGCGCGCTGGCGTAGGCGTCGGTGATGCTGAGGCCGGGCACCAGGGTGCCGTCGGCCAGGGTCTGTGCGCCCACGAAGGGCGAGCCGCCCAGCGCCACGAAAGACACCGCATTGCCGTTGTTGGAAGCGGCAGACGTGGTCGGCGCCACGTCGATGCGGTCACCCGTGCGCGGCACGCCGTTGAGCTGAAGGGCAAAGCCGTTGAGCGTGATCGGTGTGCCCGCAGTCCAGGTACCGGTGCCGCTGGAAACCACGGCGTTGCTCGCATCGACCATGTCGAAGCTGTAGTCGCCGGTGTCCGAGGTGAAGGTGAGACGCGCGGTGAGCGTGGCGTCGTACGCAGTCGGGTCGGTCAAGCCGAGCGAGGCCATCGAGGCCGTGCCGGTGTTGGTGACGGCAAAGCTGCCGGTCACCGCCGAGGCTGCCGCGAGGCCGCGCGGGTCGGTCATCACCGCGCGCATGTCGACGGCCGCGGGGCCAGCGGCTTGCAACAGGAAACGGTCGCCCGCCGAGGCGGTGCCGGAGTTGAGCTGCAGCGTGAGGCCTTCGACCTGCACGCCGGCGGCCAGGGCCGCAGGTGAGAAGGGGCTGCCGGTCACGGTGTTGCCATCCGACAGGCGGGTGAGGCTGTAGTCGCTGCCATCGAAGCGCAACTCGTAGTCGCTCGCCTGCACGTGGGTGAAGTCGCTCACTGCGAGGCCGAACACCGCATCACCGCCGTTGGCCGAGGCCGGCAAAGTGCGCGGCGCACCGATCGAAAAGAGGGGTGAGCCGGCGCTCGCCGGTTGGCGCGCGTCCAGGCCCAGGGACTGCTGCTGGTTGATCGCGCCGCTGACGGCCACGGCCATCTGGCCCAGCAAGTTGCGCGCGGCGGTGAGGTCTTCGTTCTGGAAGCGCACCAGGCCCGAAATCGTGCCCCCGGTGATGCTCTCTTGCGGCACCAGCCGGTCGATTCCGCCTTCGCGCAGCGCGAGCTGGGTCTTGGACGGGTCATACAGGTCGGGCGCGCCGCGCAACACATTGGCCGAACCGCCCAGCACCAGCGACATGCCGCCGCCGATGAACAGTCCTACGGTGTTGTCGTCAGCCTGGATGGTGGAGACGTTGATGTAACTGCTGATCTCGCTGATGAGCAGATCGCGCTCGTCGAGCAGGTCATTGGGCGCGTGGCCGCTGCCCTTGAGTGCCGAGATCTGTTTGTTCAGCTCGGCCACCTGAGTGGCCAGCGCGTTGACGCTGGCGATGGACGACTTCATGTCTTGCGACACGCCGGTCTGCAAGGAGCTCATCTGCTCGCCTGCCGTCTTGAAGCGCGCAGCCAGCTCCTGCGTGCGTGCAATGACCACCTGGCGGGCCGACGCATCCTGCGGGTTGTTGGCCACGTCGACAAAAGCGTCGAGCATCTGGCGGGCGGCGTGGCCGAGGCCGGCTTCGCCGAGCGGCAACACCGTTTCCAGCTGCGTGAGCTGACTCATGCGCGCCAGGTCGGCGCTGGCAATCGAGTTGGTGGCCGCGGCCTGGTTGGTCAGAAAGCGATCGTAGGAGCGCGCCACCGTGGTGACGTTGACGCCCTGCCCAAAGAAGCCTGCGCCGGTGTACTGGCCCTTGGCCGTGGCGAGCTGCGCCTCCTGGCGCGAGTAGCCCTGTGTGTTGGCGTTGGCAATGTTATTGCCGGTGACTTGCAGCGCCGCGTAGTTGGCGAACATCGCCCGCGTGCCGATCCCCATCAAGTTAGCCATATCAAGCGCTCGCTCGCTGCAAACGCAGCGTGGTGTTGATCATGCGGGTGAGCTTGGCGGCGTACTCCGGGTCGGTGGCGTAGCCGGCCTTCTGCAAACCCTGCGCAAAGCCCTGGGCCGAGGCACCGCTCTCCACCACCTTGGCGTAGCGCGGGTTGTTCTTCATCATCCTGGCGTAGTCGGTGAAAGCTTCTTCGTAGCTGCTATAGGCGCGGAACTTGGCCTTGACCTTGCGCGCTTCGCCGTTGATCACCTCGGTGGTGGTGATCTCGGTGGTCGGGCCCTTCCAGCCACTGGTGGCCTTGATGCCGAACACGTTGAACGAGGTCGAGCCGTCGCTGTTCTTGATCTCGTGGCGGCCCCAGCCCGACTCGTGCGCGGCCTGCGCCACCATGAAGTTGGCGGGGATGCCGGTGGCCGCTTCGGCCGCCTTGGCGGCGCCGTCGTGCAGCCTCAGGAAGCCGATCTGGCGCTCCTTGCCTTGCAGGCTGCCGCTGAGCGGCGCTGCGGTGGGTTTCTCTGCAGGCTGGGCGGTCGCGGCCGCTTTCGCCGCATCGGCGGCGATGTTGGCTAGCGGCTCGCCGAGCTGGCGCTCCAGCTGCCTGGCGATCATTTCGGAGAGGCCGCCGGGCAAGCCCGTCATCTGCGTGGCGAACTGCTGGTCGAGCATCTCGGTGCCCATCTTCGTGCCGGCGTTGTCGAGCATGCCCGACGACATCGACGCGTCACGCATGCTCTTCATCAACTGCTGCATGAAGATGCCTTCGAACTGCCTGGCCGCTTCCTTGACCGCTGCCTTGGGGTCGGTCGACGCGGAGTTGCGCAGGCCGGCGAGCGCGCGGGTGTCGCCGCCGAGGGGGGAGTTGGGCGAGATGGCCATGGCTCAGATCACCTCGATCTCTGCGTTCAGGGCACCGGCAATCTTCATGGCTTGAAGAATCGCCAGCAGGTCTTGCGGTGTGGCACCCAGCGCGCTCAGTGCCTTCACCACGTCGGCGAGCTTGGCGCCTGCCGCCATCTGGATCAGCGCACCGGGTTCTTGCTTGATGGTGATCTCGGCCTTTTCCTTGACCACCGTCTCGCCCTTGGAGAACGGCGAAGGCTGGCTGATCACCGGCGTGGAGTTGATCGTGACCGACAGGTTGCCGTGCGCCACGGCGCAGGCGCTCAGGGTCACGCTCTGGTTCATCACCACCGAGCCGGTGCGTGCATTGATCACCACCTTGGCTGACGGAATGGCCAGCTCCAGCGGCAGATTTTCGATGTCGGCCAGGAAGCCCACGCGGGCGTCGGCCGCTTCGGGCATGCGCACCTGCACCACCCGGCCGTTGACGGCCTGGGCCACGCCCGCGCCCATCTTGGCGTTGATGGCGCGGGCCACTTCACGGGCGGTGGAGTAATCGCTCGACTTCAGGTCGAGCTGCAGGGTCGAGCCCTGGTTGAGCGGCGTGGCCACCGAGCGCTCGACCGTGGCACCTTCGGGCACACGGCCTGCGCTCAGGTGGTTGATCTGCACCTTGGAGCCGCCGGCCGACGCACCCGCGCCGCCGACGATGAGGTTGCCTTGCGCGAGCGCGTAGACCTGGCCATCGGCACCCTTCAAGGGCGTGGCGATCAGCGTGCCACCACGCAGCGATTTGGCATTGCCCATCGACGACACGGCGATGTCGATGGTCTGGCCGGGCTGGGCAAAAGGCGGCAGTTGTGCGGTGACCATCACGGCCGCCACGTTCTTGATCTGCATGTTGGTGCCCGGGGGCACGGTCACGCCCATCTGCTGCAGCATGGCAGCCAGGCTCTGGGCGGTGAACGGGGCCGAAGTGGTCTGGTCGCCGGTGCCGTCGAGGCCCACCACCAGGCCGTAGCCCACCAGTTGGTTGCTGCGCACGCCTTGGATGGCGGCGACTTCCTTGATGCGCGTGGCGTGGGCCGAGAGAGGCCACCACAGCGCGGCACTGGCCGCAAAGACGGTGAGCCCGATCAGAGCCTTGATCAGCGCTTCGAGCAGCTTGTCGTGAGTGGTTTCCATGTGGGCAGCGTCCTGGTTGCTGCCATTCTGGAATTCTTTAGAACGGGAGAACGTTCAAAAAGAAGCGCCCCAACCACCCTATTCCATTCGCATCGGCTTGCGCGCCACGGCCACGGTGATCGAGGCGCACGTTGGCGATCTGGGCCGAGGCCACGGTGTTGCCGGGCTGGATGGCACGCGGGTCGACCTGGCCCGAAAAACGCAGCACATCGACGTTCTGGTTCACGCCGATCTGCTTCTCGCCACGGATCATCAAATGCCCGTTGGGCAGGACTTCCGTCACGACCGAGGTGATCACACCCGAAAAATCGTTGGTGTTTTCGGTGCTGCCCTTGCCGGCGAAGGTGTTGGTGGAGCTGCCTTCGACCGAGGCGCGGGCAAATGCGTTAGGCCGCACCCCCGGCAGCGCCGAGACGCCGCCCGAGATGGAGCCGCCCTTGTCGATGGAGCTGGTGCTCTTTTGGCTGGCTGCGACTTTTTCCACGATCTGCACAGTGAGGGTGTCGCCCACCAGGCGTGCGCGGTGGTCTTCGAACAGCGGGCGGTACTGCCCAGCCTGGAAAATGGAGCCGTTGTTCACCACCGGCGTCGCCACCGGCTGCGGCCGCACGGTGGGCGAGCCGGCAATGTCGACCTTGGGCAGGCTGTAAGGCGTCTCGCAGCCCGCGAGGGCCAGGCACGCCGCCGCCAAGATCGAACACTTCATCGCCCAGGTCTTCATCACAGCTGAGCCAGACGCTGCAGCATCTGGTCGGATGTCTGGATGGCCTTCGAGTTGAGTTCGTAGGCGCGCTGCGTCTGGATCATGCCGACCAGCTCTTCGACCACGTTCACGTTCGAGGTTTCGACCATGCCTTGTTGCAAGGCGCCCAGGCCGTTGAGGCCCGGCGTGCCTGCTGTCGGTGTGCCCGATGCCGCGGTCTCGGTGTAGAGGTTCTGGCCCTTGGGCTCGAGGCCGGCCGGGTTGACGAAGCTCACCAATGACAGCTGGCCCACGTTCTGCGGCGTGGTCTGGCCGGCGATGGCCACACTCACCGTGCCGTCGGCACCGATGGTCACGCTCTGTGCGTTGGCCGGGATGGTGATGCCGGGTTGCACCGTGAAGCCATTGTTGGTGACGAGCTGGCCCTGTGCATTGACCTGGAACGAGCCGTCACGCGTGTAGCCGGGTGTGCCGTCGGGCATCTGGATCTCGAAGAAGCCGCTGCCGCGCACCGCCACGTCGAGCGTGTTGCTGCTTTGCTGCAGGTTGCCTTGCGCAAAGCTGCGCGAGGTGGCCACGGCGCGTGTGCCCAGGCCCACCTGCAAGCCGGTGGGAAGGGTGGTCTGCTCGGTGCTGTTGGCGCCGGCCTGGCGCAGGTTCTGGTACATCAGGTCTTCGAACACCGCGTGCGACTTCTTGTAGCCGTTGGTCGCGGTGTTGGCGAGGTTGTTGGAGATGTGGTCCAGCTGGGTTTGCTGGGCCTCCATGCCGGTTTTCGAAATCCACAGGGAACGCATCATGGTGAATGCTCCTTATCAATTGATCGAGAGCAACTGCGCCGCGGCCTTCTCGTCGCCCTCGGCGGTTTGCAGCATCTTCATCTGCGCTTCGAACTGACGCGCCGCGGTGATCATCGAGACCATGGTCTCGACCGCGCTCACGTTCGAGCCTTCGAGCGCGCCGTCTTGCACACGCGCCAGCGGGTCGGCGGCGAGGTCGCCTTCGGCCGCGCGGAACAGGCCGTCTTCACCACGATCGAACGCGGCTTCGGGCGTCACGAGCTTGAGCTTGCCCACCGCCACGTTCTTGCCGGTGGTGGCGTTCTTGGCGCTGATGGTGCCGTCACCGCCAATGCTCACTTCGCTGTTGGCGGGAATCTGGATCGGGCCGCCGTCGCCCATCACCGGCAGGCCGCTGCGCGTGGTGAGGGTGCCGTCGGCGCTGATGTCGAGCGCACCACCGCGGGTGTAGGCCTCGGTGCCGTCGAGTGCTTGCACCGCGAGCCAGCTCTTGCCTTGCACCGCCACGTCGAGGTTGCGTCCGGTGTTGGTGATGACACCCGGCGCGTCGTTGTAGCCAGGCGTGCTTTCGAGCGCATACACACGCGTGCTGGCGCCGCTGCCCAGCACCGGCACCGCGCGAAACGCCTGCAGCTCGGCACGAAAGCCGGGCGTCGACACATTGGCCAGGTTGTTGGCCAGCGTGTCTTGCCGCTGCATCATGGCCTTGGCGCCAGACATCGACAAATAGATCATTCGGTCCATGGCTGGCTCCTTCTAGATCAATCGATCAGCGCAGGTTCACCAGGGTCTGCAACACCTGGTCTTGCGTCTTGATCGTCTGTGCGTTCGCCTGGTAGGTGCGCTGAGCCGTGATCATGTTGACCAGCTCGGCCGTCAGGTCGACGTTCGACTCTTCCAGCGCGCCCGACTGCAACACCCCCAGGTTGCCCTGGCCCGGCGTGCCGACGATCGGGTCGCCCGACTCGTAGGTGCGCGCCCACAGGTTGCCGCCCAGCGGCTTCAGGCCTTGCGGGTTGCGGAAGGTCGAGAGTTCGATCTGCCCGGCCGGCTTGGACTGGCCGTTGGAGTAGGTCGCCATCACGATGCCGTCTTTTTCGATCGACAAGCCCGAGAGCTGGCCCGGCGCGTAGCCGTCTTGCGTCAGGTTGGTCACGCCGAAACCGGCGCCGAACTGCGAGGCACCCGACAGGTCGAGCTGGATGCCGGGGATGGGCAAGGTGACTGCACCGGCCGCGTTGGTGGAGGCTGGCACGTCGAGGGTCACCGCGCCGGCGGGGGCGGTCGGCGAGCCGCCGTTGGCCGGGAAGACCATCGTGGTCAGCGGGGCCGGGTCACCGGCGCCATCGACCGCCACCGAGGTGCCGTTGGCCGTGACGTACACATTCCAGGTGGAGGTGGCCGTCTTCTGGAAGTAATAGGTCAGCGCCACGTCCTGGCCCAGGTCGTCGTAGACGGTGAGCGAGGTGGCGTTGTTGTAGGTGGTCGCGTCGCTGAAATTGACCATCGGCGTGGTCGCCGGCAGCGTGACGGCCGAACGCGAGTCGAGGTTCATCTCCATCGTGATCTCGGTCGTGGGGGCCGGGTCGATGCCCGCGGTGGGCAGCTGCAGCGGCACGGCCAGGCCGGGCTGGATCACGCCTTGTGCATCAGCCGGGTAGCCGAGCAGCTGGCCGCTCTGGTTGTTGACGATGAAGCCATCTTTGTTGACCTGGAACTGGCCGTTGCGCGAGTAAAGCGTCTGGCCGCCACTGCTCACCTCGAAGAAGCCCTGGCCGTTGATGGCGAGGTCCATGCCGTTGGCGGTGGTGGTGATGTTGCCCTGGCTGAACTGCTGCGTCACCGCCTGCAGGTTCACGCCAATGCCGATGCTGCTGCTGCCGCCCGCGCCCAGCGCCGCGGCGTACATGTCGCC
>JACMKJ010000607.1 GCA_014380155.1 Rhizobacter sp.
CCAGGCTCGCCGCCGATGGTGGGCGCCAAGTCGGCCAGCAGCAAGCGAGGGCCGGTCACGCTGCCCGACAGCAGCGGCACACGCGGCCGGGTGTCGTAGGTCAGCGCGCCTTTCAGCTTGCTTGAGCCCACAGTGGCGTCGTCGGTCACCACGTTCCACACCCCTCCGGTCTTGGCGATGCGCCCGGCCAGCACGAAAGCGCCGGTGCTGGGCAGCGTCACGCCCAAAGGGTCACCCACCGCGGCCAGCGACGGGCCGCTGACACGGAACACGCCGCTCATGCGCGACAGCTTGAACAGGTCGGTCACCGTGCCGTTGAAAGCCAGCGCAGCCTTGCCCGCCTTGAGTTCCAGCACGATCGGCACCGCCTCGGCGTTGCCATCGCTGCTGAGCAGCGGCGTGACACCCGCCGTGCGCAACTTGGCTGTCAGCTGAGCCGGGCCGTAAGTGCCGTGCGCGCTGGCCACCAGGCCCTGCAAGGCCTGGCGCAAGGGCTGCGATGCGCCAGAGGGAGCACCCTCGGCGACCTGCAGCTCAGCCGTGATGTTGGCCTTGAGTGGGGCGTCGACGAAGGTCAGCTGGCCTTGCAGCACCCGCAGGTCGTGCACCGTGGGGAGCGCAGATCGCGCAGCGTCGTCAGGCAGAGGATTTTTGGGCCGGGTGTCGCCAAACAACCAGGAGGCCCGGCCATCGGCCAGGCGTTCGGCATGCACCACCAGCTGGTCGGCATGCAGCAGCTGGATGTCAAGCGGCTCGCCTTGCCTCGCCCGCCACAGGCTGCCATAAGACAGCTGCATCTCGGCGTGGGTGGCACGCAAGAAGTAAGGCCTATCGCTCCACGCCGGCGCGGCAATCTGCAACTGCGGCAGCTTGACCTTCAGACCCCCCAGGAAGCGCACCGTGGCAGAACCTGTTTCCGGGCCCTCGTTGAACATCACTTCGCGTTGCAGCGTTTTGCTCAAAGCGCGCTGCACGGGGGACGCCAGAAACGGCCAGCCTGCCACTTCGCAGGCGGCCACTCCCACCAGCATCAGTGCCACCACACCCGCACCCACGGCCCAGCCTGTGCGGATGCGCCCGGTGTGTCGTTTCATGCGTCGCTCCTGCCGGTTGATTCCACTGACCATAGGCCGCATGCCTGCGCCGCCCTATCAGCCACGACCGGCTGTCGCTGTGGGGGAAGTCCTACGGGGCGGGGGTCACCGCAGGCTGACGTCGACGCGGCGCGACTCTTTGGCGCTGCGTGCGGCCGGCAGCGGCTGGCTCAGGGCCAGGCGTTCAGGCGGCACGCCGTTGGCCTCCAGCGAATGGCGCACACGCAGCGCGCGCCGCTGGGCTGCGGCGGTGTCACCCTTGGCGTCGCGCACACCCGCAATCACCACCATCAGCTGCTCGTTGGCTCGAGCCGATTCGGCGATGCGCGCCAGCAACTCATCACCTTCGGTGGTCAACGCCTCGCCGCTGGCATCGAAGTACACCCGCTGGGCCGAAGGATCGCCAGAGCCCCCGCGCTGGCCGGTGGCAATGGCCAGGGCGATCACCCCGGCCAGCACCAGCCCCACGATGCCCGCCACCGCACCGAGTGCGTAGCCTTGCACGCTATCGTCTTGAGCGCTCATCCACATCTCTCCAGTCAGGTTGAAATTCATTCTAGAGTTGCGGCACATGCACCTCGTCGAACCGCTGCGCCCCCTCAGCCCCGAGCGCGAACCCGCCCACCTGCTCGCACAAACCCGCGCCGCCTGGGGTGGGCGTGGTGATTTGTGGGTGTTCGGTTATGCCTCGCTGATCTGGCGGCCCGAGTTCGAATCGATCGAACAGCGCCCGGCCCGCGTGCACGGCTGGCACCGCGCGCTCGAGATGCGCTCACGCATCAACCGCGGCACGCCGGAGTTTCCCGGTCTGGTGTTTGCCTTGGTGGGCGGTGGTTCTTGCCAGGGCATGGTCTACCGCATTGCGCGAGATCGGGTCGAAGACGAGCTGCCCCGCCTGTGGGCACGCGAGATGCCCAACAGCGTCTACGACCCTCGCTGGCTGGCCTGCCGCACCGCGCATGGTGATGTGAGCGCGCTGGCCTTCACCCTCAGCCGCGCCAGCCCCAACTACACGGGGCCGATGGACGATGCGCACCTGGTGCAGGTGTTGAAGCGTGCGAGCGGGCGCTACGGCACCACGCTGGCCTACCTGCTGGAGACGGCCAATGCGCTGAATACGCACGGCATACGCGACAAGAAGATCGAGCGGCTGGTGGCGCTGGCACGCCAGCACGCGCTGGTGCCTTGAATCGATCAGCGCGCTTCGCGGAACTGGGTTTCCTGCTGCGCCACTCTCACGCGCGCCAAGTCGTCTTCGGTGTCGACATCCAGCAGCACACCCGGGTCATCGATCTCCACCCCATGCGCCGGGTAACGCGCCACCAGGCGGCGAGCGCCATCGTCGCCGGTCAGCATCACCAGCTCGGAATACAGCTCGGCTGCAAACCCCACCGGGTGGCCGCGCAGGCCGCGGTGTTGGGCATAGGCGATGGCGTGGCTGTCGATCTCGCGGGCCACGGTGAGCAAGGTGCTGGTGCGCACCATCGGCATGTCGGCCGGCAGGATCAGCCAGCCTGACGCGTCGGAGCGCGCCGCCACACCGGCCGCAATCGAGTAACCCATGCCGAGCGCCTGACTCTCGGGCGAGCCCACCGAGGGCAGCACCACCACGTCGCGCGTCGCCACGTGGTGGCTCACCAGCTCAGCAAGCGGCTCGGTGGTCACGACGAGCACCGGCAGCTGGGTGGCCAGCGCATTGGAGAGCGTGGTCGCCAGCACCGTCGACGCACCGAGGCCCTGCATCAGCTTGTGATGCAAACCGCGGAAGCGCGACCCGCGGCCCGCTGCCAACACGACGACTGCCGGCCGAGACTTCATGCGGCCCCTCTCCCTTGTGATGTGCCCGGTGGGGATGAGCGGGTGATTCAAAAGCGAATCACCCGTCATTTGAAGGATGGGAGTTCAAGGCTTGCAACGATAGTGGGGGCTTCACTTAAGGCCTTCCCCGTAAGCCTTTTTGAGTAAGCGTTTTGAGGGTTTCACCCCATCTCGAACGGCAAAGAACGCAACGGCTTGCCAGTGAGCTGCGCCAGTGCATTGGCAAACGCGGGCGCCAGCGGCGGCACGCCCGGTTCGCCCATGCCGGTGGGCGGCTCGGTGCTCGGCACGATGTGCACCGCCACCAACGGCATCTGCGGCATGCGGGCCACGGTGTAGTCACCAAAGTTGCTCTGTTGCACCACGCCGTCTTTGAGCGTGATGGCCGAGCCGGGCAAGGTGGTGCCCAGCGCCATCAGGGCCGCGCCTTGGACCTGCGCTTCAACTGCCAGCGGGTTAACGGCCGTGCCGCAGGCCACGCCCGCAGTCACCCGGTGCAGCACCGGCTGGCCATTGGCCACCGAGGCTTCGACCACATAGGCCACCACTGAACCGAACGACTCGTGCACCGCCACGCCGAAGGCCTGGCCCTTGGTCAGCGTTTTCTTGCCGTAACCCGACTTGTCGACCGCCAGGTCGAGCGCGGCGAGGTGGCGCTCGTGCTTGTCGTTGATCAATGCGCGGCGGTAGGCCACCGGGTCCTGGCCGGTGGCGCGGGCGATCTCGTCAACCAGCGTCTCCATCACGAAGGCGGTGTGGGTGTGGCCCACCGAGCGCCACCACAAGACCGGCACGTTGACCTTGGGGTGATGCACCTGCAGCGCCATCGGCACGTTGTACGGTGTGTCGGCCACACCTTCGGTCGACACCGAATCGACGCCGTTCTTCACCATGAAGGCCTCGAAGGGCGTGCCCGTCAGGATGGACTGGCCGACGATGGTGTGGTCCCAGCCCAGCACGTTGCCCTTGTCGTCGAAGCCGATCTCGGTGCGGTGCACATGCATCGGCCGGTAGTAGCCGCCGCGGATGTCGTCTTCGCGGCTCCACAGGATCTTCAGCGGCGTGCTGTTGCCCTTCGCCTTCCAGGCCTTGACGATGTTCGCCGCTTCCACCAGGTAGTCGGCGGTGGGCACGGCGCGGCGGCCGAAACCGCCACCAGCCATCAGCGTGTTGACGGTGACCTTGTCGGGCGCCAGGCCCAACACCTGCGCCACCGCGCCCTGGTCGACCGTCTGGAACTGCGTGCCGGCCCACACCGTGCAGCGGTCGTCCTTGAGGTCGATGACGCAGTTCAGCGGCTCCATCGGCGCATGCGCCAGGTAAG
>JACMKJ010000060.1 GCA_014380155.1 Rhizobacter sp.
GACAGCGAAATTTGCTGTCGCTGGCTGATGGCGGCCAGGGCCACCGGCCCCGCCTGCGAGCGCAAGGCGAGGTCGATCATGGCAGTGACCGCAAAACGGCCTTTGGTGGTGAGTCGCATCTGAAATCTCCTGTGGCCGGAAAACCAGCCAGAAAACGACGGTTGGGGACCTGAACTGCGAGGCTGGCCCGGAGCGCAAGTTCCATCGATTCGTTATCAAGTCACCTGCCGAGGCCGCGCCCGACGCTTCAGGCGAGTCCGCGCGAATACCTTCCGCTGATTCCCACTATTTTGGTCAACTATGCCTTAAGCCGACTGATTTAGTCAAGCTTTATGGCCATCGCTCTTGGGCGACGTCGCCAGCCCCTGGCTCAGGCGTGCCACCCAGCCATCGCACGCGTCTTCCACCAGGTCGAGCACGCGCTCGAAACCCGCTGGCGCACCGTAGTACGGGTCGGGGACATAGGGCTCGGCTGCCAGGCGCGGGGCCTGGCTCATCAGCAATTCCAGGCGGGCGCTCGCACTGTCGGGCGCCTTGCGCCGCAACCATTCCAGATTGTCGGCATCCATGGCCAGCAGCCAGTGAAACTGGCTGAAGTCAGCCTCCTGCACCGGCCGCGCGCGCAGCGACGCCAGGTCGTAGCCACGCTCGGCCCCGTGGCGGATGGCCCGCGGGTCGGGCGCCTCGCCGGCGTGAAAGCCGTGGGTCCCGGCGGAGTCGACCACCACACGACCATGCAGGCCGACACGCTGCAGCTTGGCCCGCAGGACGGCCTCGGCGGTGGGCGAACGGCAGATGTTGCCCATGCAAACCATCAGGATCCTCAGCTCCGGCGTCGGCATGGGGTCGGAACGAAGCCACTTCATGGCCGTGCCCGGGGCGCGGCCACCAGCGGCAGCACATTGACGTCATGACCGCTGCCGCCGAAGGCTTGCTCGCGCAAGAGCGCCAGCTGATCGCGCACGCGCGCCGCCTTCTCGAATTCGAGGTTCCGTGCATGGTCGAGCATCTGCTTTTCAAGCAGCTTGATGCGTTTGCCCAGGTCCTTCTCGCTCATCGCCTCGACCTCGGCCGCGGCCTTGGCGGACTTCAAGTCGTCGCGGGCCGTCTTGTCCGACACCACGCCGTCGATCATGTCGCGGATGCGCTTGGTCACGCTCCTGGGCGTGATGCCCATGGCGAGGTTGTGCGCGATCTGCCTGGTGCGCCGGCGCTCGGTTTCGCCGATGGCCGCTTTCATCGAGTCGGTCATCTTGTCGGCGTACAGGATGGCCCGGCCGTTGAGGTTGCGCGCGGCGCGGCCGATGGTTTGAATCAGCGAGCGTTCGGCGCGCAGGAAGCCTTCCTTGTCGGCGTCGAGAATCGCCACCAGGCTCACCTCGGGCAGATCCAGCCCCTCGCGCAGCAGGTTGATGCCGACCAGCACGTCGAAGGTACCCAGGCGCAGGTCGCGCAGGATCTCGACGCGTTCCACCGTGTCGATGTCGCTGTGCAGATACCGCACCTTCACGCCGTTGTCGCTGAGGTAGTCGGTCAGTTGTTCGGCCATGCGTTTGGTCAACGTCGTGATCAGCACCCGCTCGTTCTTTTCGACCCGGACGCGGATCTCCTGCAGCACGTCGTCGACCTGCGTGACTGCGGGCCGCACCTCCACTTCGGGGTCGACCAGGCCGGTGGGGCGAACCACCTGCTCGACGATGGCCCCCACTGACTTGCCGCGCTCATAGTCGGCGGGCGTCGCCGACACGAAGAAGGTCTGCCGCACCACTTTCTCGAACTCGTCGAAGCGCA
>JACMKJ010000608.1 GCA_014380155.1 Rhizobacter sp.
AGCCGATCAACCTGGTGCCGCTGTTGGTGAGCCTGGTGCAAAGCGGCTGGTTGAGCCTCGACGCCACGCTCAACCAGGCTGAGGGCGCCGAGGTGCTGGTGCCTTGGGCCAGCGACACACCGCCGCTGCCCGGCGCCACCACGCGGCAGCGCCTGTTGCGCCTGCCGGTGGCGCGCGTGGCGCCGCTGATGGACTGGCTGCGCACGGTGTTTCGCATTGGCGACAAGAGCACGGGCCTGCGCCTGTCGCGCTTCGACCTGGGCACGCTCGAGTCGCTGTCGGCGGGCACGCGCGTCACCGCGCCGCCCAGTTTCATCGAGCTGATGGAGCAGGTGCGCCTGCTCGGCAGCGGCAAGAGCCTGCCCGAGGTGACCGTGTCGCCCAAGGTGCAGGCCACCTTGCGCCACTACCAGCTCGATGGCCTGTCGTGGATGGACTTTCTGCGCCGGGCGCGGCTCGGCGGCATCCTTGCCGACGACATGGGCCTGGGCAAGACGCTGCAGGCCCTGGCGCTGCTGCAAGGCGAGCTCGACGCCGGCCGGCTCGACCGCCCCAGCCTGGTGGTGGTGCCCACCAGCCTGATCGGCAACTGGGAGGCCGAGGCCAAACGTTTCACACCCGAGCTGAAGCTGGTGGTGCTGCACGGTGCGCAACGCGCCAAGCACTTCAAGAGCATTGCCGGCGCGCACCTGGTCATCACCAGCTACCCGCTGGCCATGCGCGACGTGGCCACGCTCGGCGCGCAAGAGTGGCACTACCTGATGCTCGACGAAGCCCAGCGCATCAAGAACAGCCGCAGCCAGGCGGCGGTGTCGGTAAAGGGCCTGAACGCGCGGCATCGCTTGTGCCTCTCCGGCACGCCGCTCGAGAACCACCTGGGCGAGCTGTGGAGCCTGATGGACTTTGTGTGCCCCGGCCTGCTTGGCAGCGAGGCGCAGTTTCGCGAGCACTACCGCACGCCGATCGAGCGGCGGCAAGACACGCTCCGTGCGCAGCAGCTGTCGCGCCGCGTCAAGCCGTTTCTCTTGCGGCGCACCAAGCTGCAGGTGGCGCAAGAGCTGCCCGAGAAGACCGAGTCGCACCTGCGGGTCGACCTCACCGGCACCCAGCGCGACCTGTACGAAACCGTGCGTGCCACCATGGACGGCAAGCTGCGCGAAGTGATCGCGCAGCAAGGCCTGGCGCGCAGCCAGATCATGGTGCTCGACGCGCTGCTGCGCCTGCGCCAGGTGTGCTGCGACCCGCGCTTGTTGAAGATGGGCGAAGGCGCCGCGCGGCCTCACCACCCGTCGGCCAAGATGGAGCTGCTGCTCGACCTGCTGCCCACGCTGGTGGAAGACGGTCGCCGCGTGCTGGTGTTTTCGCAGTTCACCGAGATGCTGGCGCTGATCGAGATCGAGCTCGATCGATTGAAGCTGCCCCACCTCAAGCTCACCGGTGAAAGCAAGGACCGTGGCGCGCTGGTCGCGCGTTTCCAGGCCGGCGAAGTGCCGCTCTTTCTCATCAGCCTGAAGGCCGGCGGTGTGGGCCTCAACCTCACCGCGGCCGACACCGTGATCCTGTACGACCCGTGGTGGAACCCGGCGGTGGAGCAGCAGGCCATCGACCGCGCCTACCGCATCGGGCAAGACAAGCCGGTGTTTGTCTACAAGCTGATTGCCAACGGCACCGTCGAAGACAAGATGCTCGAACTGCAGGCGCGCAAAGCCGGGCTGGCCGACGCGCTGCTGTCGGGTGTGGCGAGCGACGCGGGGCTCACGTCGCAAGACTTCGAAGAGTTGTTCAAGCCGATCGATACGCACGACTGAAGCCCGGGGCGCACATCACTCGCCCACGTAGGCCCAGCTCGCCGCTCTGACACGGCCTGCCGTCATGACAAAACCCAGGCGGTCGTGGGCGCCGCGCCAGTGGTAGACCCACACCTCGCTGGTGTTACCCGCCGTCGCTGAAAACGCAGTGCACTCGACGGACGGGCAGCGCAAGCGCTGTTCGGGCGGCCCCATCCATTTCGCGATCTGGGCAGCAGTGGCGGCCTCGCTTGATGCGTGTTGGGCAAGGCATTGCATCGCCTGGTGACGCTCGCCGCCCCAGCGGTCGACCGATGCCGTCCACGGCCCGCCATCGAAGTGCCCGCGCACCGTGCGCAGCGAAAGAAAACTCTTCGACCAGTCGTCCACACGGCCTTCGCATGCGCTTGCACTACTGCAAAAAGCAGCCCCTGCCAATAGCCAGAAAATTACATGCCGCATGCATGGGCTCCGCGTTTTGGCGCGCTGAAGTCCACCAGAATCGCCCGACGTTTGGCGCGGTTGATCACCCGCCGATGCGTGCCGAAGCAGCCGGGCTCACCAGGCTGCCGACTTTGCCCACGAGGGAGTTTTTTCATGAAACTTGTTTGCCCACCCTTGAGCGTGGCCGCTGCCACGCTGCTGCTCGCAGTGTCCGCCAGCCCGGCCATTTCGGCCGAAAACCATGCCACCGATATGCGCATGCTCCGCGATCAGGAAAAACTGCGCACCAACATCTACAAGGCGTATTTTCCCGACCTGGCCACGGCGCGCAAGGCGGCCATCACCTTCCACGCCAACCTGCTCGAAGCGCAGTACGACGCCGGCTTTCTGGTGCTCGAACTCGACGCGCTCGAGATCGCCACGCTGCGCAGTTATGGCTTTCGGGTTGAAAACGCGCCTGAATTCATCCAGCGCCGCGACGAGTTTCTGAATCAGATCCAGCAGGCGGCCGATGCGCGCCTGGGCACGGCGACAACTGCCACCACCGAGGGCAGCACAGGCACCGGCGCGATCCCGCGCCAGCCAGCGCGAGGTGATGCGAGCATCCAATCGATCCCCGGCTACGCGTGCTACGAGACGGTGGAAGAAAGTTTTGCGACAGCGCAGGGTTTCGCCACCAGCTTCCCGAGCCTCGCGCAGTGGCTCGACGTGGGCGACTCCTGGCAGAAAACGCAAGGCTCGGGTGGCTATGACATCCGCGTGCTCAAGCTCACCAACAGTGCGATCGGCGGCACCAAGCCGAGGCTCTTCGTCAACAGCGCCATCCATGCGCGCGAATACACGACCGCGCCGCTGGTGCTCGAGTTTGCGCGCTGGCTGGTCAACGGCTATGGCACCAACCCCGATGCCACCTGGATCATGGACCACCATGAGGTGCACCTGATGCTGCAGGCCAACCCCGACGGCCGCAAGCGCGCCGAGGGCGGGCTCTCGTGGCGCAAGAACACCAACACCGCCTACTGCGGCGCCACCAGCAACAGCCGCGGTGCCGACCTGAACCGCAACTTCACTTTTTCCTGGAACAGCACCGGCGGCCAAGGCTCCAGCGGCACCCCTTGCAATGACACCTACCGCGGCCCCACCCCCGGCTCGGAACCCGAGACGCAGGCGATCCAGAACTACGTGCGCAGCCTGTTCCCCGATCGCCGCGGCCCCAACCTGGGTGACGCCGCACCGGCCGACACCATGGGCATGCACCTCGACATCCACTCCTACAGCCAGCTGGTGTTGTGGCCGTGGGGAACCACCTCCACGCCATCGGGCAATGGCACCGCATTGCAGACGCTTGGCCGCCGCCTGGCCTTCTTCAACGGCTACACGCCGCAGCAGTCGATCGGCCTGTACCCGACCGACGGTACCAGCGACGGCCCGAGTTATGGCGAGCTGGGTGTGGCGGCATTCACCATCGAGCTGGGGACGAGCTTTTTCGAAAGCTGCACCACCTACAACAACAGCACCAAGCCCAAGAACCTGCCGGCGCTGATCTATTCGGCCAAGGTGGTGCGCGCGCCGTACCAGATCCCGGGCGGTGCCGATGTGACCACGGTGACGCTGAGCAACGACGCGAGCGGCGCCGGCGTGACGGCCGGTACACCGGTCGCGTTGAGTGCATCCACCACGCACACCCGCTTCAACCAGAGCAACGGCACGGAGCCGGTGCGCAACGTGACCGCGGCGCAGGCGTTCATCGACGTGCCGCCCTGGTCCGCCGGGGCCGTGCCCATCACGCTGGCGGCAACTGACGGCAGCTTCAACGCCACCACCGAAGCGGTCAGCGGCAGCCTCACCACCACCGGTCTTTCGCTCGGCAAGCACCTGGTGTTCGTGCGTGCGCAGGCTGCGTCGGGCCAATGGGGGCCTGTCACCGCGCAGTTCCTGAACATCACCAGTGGCACGCCGCCCGGCAACAACGAAGTCGAGCCCAACGACAGCCGCACGACCGCCAATGCCGTGCCCGCACCGGCCACCTGGAACGGCGCCATGGGCGCGACCAGCGACAACGACTACTTCGTGGTGAGCGTGCCCGCCGGGGCCACGCTCACCGCCACGCTCACGCCCAACGCGACCAGCGACTACGACCTGTACGTCTACAACGCCTCAGGCACGCAGCTGGGCAAGAGCGAACGAGGTGTGGGCCTGGTGGACACGGTCAGCCTGACCAACACCACCGCTGCCGCCGTGCAACGCTACGTGCGAGTCAGGTACTACAGCGGCGGCACCGGGGCGACCAACGGGCGTTACACGCTCGGCTTGGACTGGTGAGATGCCGGGAGCCGGGTAGCGCAAGATCGGGCACGATTCAAGTCCGTGCCCGCTGGCACCGATAAGACGCTGTGGTGGCATCGAGCGATGCCACCACATCGGGGGTGCCCCATGTTCAGGCTAGTGCGCTACTTTTCCCTGACGAGCCTCATCTCGATTGTTGCGGCGGCCGCGGCACTGGGCTTTTTCTATCGCCAGAACGCCGTGCGCTCGCTGGTGGAGATGGGCGAGTCGAACAACGAGGCACTGAGCGTGGTGCTGGCCAATTCTCTGTGGCCGGGGCTCGACCCCTACCTCAGCGCCGCAGAGGCCATGCCGGCCGATCAACTCAAGAACCTGTCCGGTCGCACCGCGCTCGCTGCCGAGCTGGCGGGGCTGGTGGGGGGGTTGTCGGTCGCCAAGGTGAAGGTGTACGACCTGCGCGGGCGCACGGTGTTCTCGTCCGAGGCCAGGCAGATCGGCGAAGACAAGAGCAGCAACGCCGGCTTTCTCGGCGCCCGCGAGGGCCGGGTGCTCAGTGAGCTGACGCACCGCAACCAGTTCAGCGCCTTTGAGGGGATCATCGAGAACCGCGACCTGCTCTCGACCTACCTGCCGGTGCGGCGCACGCCGGGTGGGCCGGTGGTGGCGGTGTTTGAGGTCTATGACGACGTGACGCCTTTTCTGGCCCGCATCGAACAAGCGCAGCAGCGCGTGGTGCTGGTGGTGGTGGGTGTGTTGTGCCTACTTTACGGGGTGCTGTTCGTCATCGTGCAGCACGCCGACCGGGTGATCCGCCGCCAATACCGCCAGCGCGAGCTGGCCGAGATCGCGCTGCGTGAGGCGCATGGCACGCTGGAGCGGCGTGTGGCCGAGCGCACCGCGGAGCTGGCGCTGGCCAACGGTGGCTTGGAGATGGAGATCGCCGAGCGCCGCATTGCCGACCAGCGTGTCACGCACATGGCCCACCACGACGTGCTCACCGGCCTGCCCAACCGCACGCTGCTGACCGACCGTGTCGACCAGGCGATTGCGCGCGCGCACCGCAGTGGCAAGAAAGTGGCGGTGCTGTTCCTCGACCTCGATCGCTTCAAGAACGTCAACGATTCGCTGGGCCACTCGGTGGGTGACCAGCTCCTGCAAGCGGTGGCCAAGCGGCTCACCGCCTGCCTTCGTGAAGAAGACACGGCCGCGCGATTGGGGGGCGACGAGTTCATCGTCAGCTTGCCCGACGTGGCCGACAGCGCCGAAGCCGCGTACGTGGCGGCGCGCATCCTGGCCGAGCTGGCCAAGCCTTTCAGCGTGCTGGGCCACCAGTTGCCGGCCGAGGCCAGCATCGGCATCGCACTTTGCCCCGACGATGGCGACAGCGCGCACACCCTGATGCGCAATGCCGACACCGCGATGTACCACGCCAAGGAGTCGGGTCGGGCCAACTACCAGTTCTTCAGCGCGCACATGAACGAGCGTGTGAGCCGGCGCCTGACCACCGAGACCAACCTGCGGCGCGCGCTGGAGCATGGCGAGTTCACCTTGCACTACCAGCCGCTGATCGAGCTGGCCAGTGGCCGCATCGACGGGGCCGAAGCGCTGGTGCGCTGGCCACAGCCTGACCAGCGCCTGGTGGCACCCGGCGAGTTCATTCCGGTGGCTGAAGAAACCGGCCTCATCGTGCCGCTCGGCGAGTGGGTGCTGCGCGAAGCCTGCCGGCAAGCGCAGGCCTGGCAAGCCCTGCAACCCGGCTTGCGCATCGCAGTGAACCTGTCGGCACGTCAGTTCCGCCAGAAGAACCTGGTCAGCATGATCGAGCAGGCACTCGGTGACACCGGCCTCGCGCCCCACTTGCTCGAGCTGGAGCTGACCGAGGGCATGCTGATGCACCACGCCGATGAGACGGTGCGCACCTTGTCCCAGCTCGACGAGATGGGTGTGCGCCTGGCCATCGACGACTTCGGCACGGGCTATTCCAGCCTGTCGTACCTGAAGCGCTTTCCCATCCACACGCTGAAGATCGACCGCTCGTTCATGCAAGACCTGAGCAGCGGCTCGGACGACGCGGCCATCGTGACCGCCATCATTGCGTTGGCGCGCAGCCTGAACCTGCAGGTCACGGCCGAAGGGGTCGAGACCGATGCGCAGGTCGTGGCGCTGCGCAAGCTGTCGTGCGACCTGGCGCAGGGCTTTCACTTTGCGCGGCCGATGCCGGCGGCTGAGTTCGCGCAGCGGCTGGCCGAAGTGGTGGCGGTGTGAGGCGTTGGGTGTCTATACTGAAATAGAGACAAGCCCACCCTCACAGCATGAACACCAAGACCGCCAAGCTTTTCACCAACGGTGGCAGCCAGGCGGTGCGCCTGCCGGCCGAGTTTCGCTTCGTGGGTGACGAGGTCTACATCCGCCGCGACCCGCGCACCGGCAACGTGATCCTGTCGACCCGGCCCGAGTTGTCGTGGATGGAGTTCATGGCGCTGCGCCACCAGCTGGGCGAGGTGCCGAAAGACTTTCTCGCCGACCGGGCGCAGGGCACACAACCCCGCGACCCGCTCGACTCGTGGGTGGAGACCTGATGCTCTACCTGCTCGACACCAACACCGCCGTTGCGGCCCTGCGCGGTGCCGCCGGGCTCGACAGCCGCCTGCAAGGCTTGCAGCCCGACGAGTGGTGCATCTCGGCGGTCACCAACGCGGAGATGCGTTTTGGCGTGGCACTCAAACCAAAGGCGATTCAACTCGAACGTTATGTCGATGCGTTTCTGGCCGTGGCGCGCACCGAACCCTGGGATGCCGCCTGCGCCGAGTACCACGGCAGCGTACGGGCCCAGCTGCGCGCCAAGGGCCATGCGCTGGGTGACTTCGACGAAATGATCGCCGCGCATGCGCTGGCCCTGGGCGCCGTGCTGGTCACCGACAACATGCGCCATTTCAAGCGCGTCGAAGGGCTGCGTCTGGAGAACTGGATCCGCAACTCCTGAGGCGATTTTTTGGGGGGAGAGTTACTGCACCACGCCCATCACCCAGGCCTTGCGGATCAGCGCGCCGCAATCGGCCGATTCGTTGCCGCCGCCGGCCACGTCGCTGCGGGCGCATGTGGCCACCGTTGTATAAAAACTGGCCGACGTGGGCGGGTGTCTGCACATCGTTGCTGCCGCGCACCACGCATTCGGCGACGGTGTCCGACGCAAAACAGTCACCGACCGCTGCAAAGCTGGGGTAGCCGCTGGTGAAGGTGAGGAATTGGATGTCTTGCGGCGTCAACATGCCGCTGCGCCGCTCGGCCACGTAGGCGCCGTAGAGCCACTTGGAGGCGGAGGCGATGGCCATTTCGGTGTCGGCGGCGTACGTGGTGGCGTTGCCAGCCTGGTTGACCGAGGCGCCGGCCAGTCGCTGGCTGCGGTCGCCAATCTCCCAATAGAAGGGGCGGATGGCGGTGCAGGCGGCGTTGTTCTGCGCGGTGCTGGTGGCGGCGCTGTTGCGCGTGGCGGTGTCGGGGCCGGTGGAGGGCGGCGGGCTGTCGCCCGAGTTGCCGCCGCAGGGCGGTGAGGCACAGCGCACTCAGCGCGATGAGCGGAAGTGGTGTGGGTGGGGTCTGCATGGTGCTCCCTGGAGTGGTGTGGTTGTTGTGTTGGATTTGTAGCAAACACCGCGCCGGCGATTGTTTCGCGTTCGCAAACTTTGGTATCCGATTGACGGATTCATTCCTGTTCAGTAGATTCATCATCCAATATGATGGAATATCCAGAACTCGACGTGAACGGCCGCATCGCCCAGCGCGTGCGTGAGCTGCGCCAGGCGCAGGGGTGGACGCTGGAGCAGCTCTCCGAGCGCTGCGGCGTGAGCCGCTCCATGATCTCGGTGGTGGAGCGTGGCGAAAGCAGCCCCACCGCCAGCCTGCTCGACAAGCTCGCGGCGGGCCTGCGTGTCAACCTGAGTTCACTCTTCGAGGCGCCACAGGCAGGTGCCGCCTCGCCCCTGGCGCGCCGCCAGGCGCAGCCCGAATGGCGCGACCCGGCTTCGGGCTACCTGCGGCGCAACATTTCGCCACCCGGGTTCGAATCGCCGTTCCAGATGGTGGAGGTGACCTTCCCGCCCGGCGGGCACGTGACCTACGACAACGCCCTGCGTGCCGACGTGCACCAGCAGGTGTGGGTGATCGAAGGGGTGATCGAGGTGAGCGTGGGGCCGCACACCCACCGCCTGGCCGAGGGTGATTGCCTGGCCATGCGGCTCGATGAGCCCACGGCCTACCGCAACCCCACCCGCAAACGAGCGCGTTATGTGGTGGTGCTCACGCAGCCACTGGCGCGCCACATGAGGGCCATGCCATGACATCGGGCATTTCAATTCACTGTCTTGAAACGCTGGTCGCACCCGATCAGCTGCAGCAGCTCGGCGAGGTGTTGGTCGACTGCGTCGACGGTGGCGCCTCGGTCAGTTTCATGGCCGGCTTGTCGATGGCACGTGCGCTCGCCTTCTGGCAGCAGGTGGCGCAGCAGGTGCAGCAGGGCGAGCGTGCGCTGCTGGTGGCACAAGACGCATCGGGCCACATCGTCGGCACGGTGCAGCTCGCCTTGAGCCAGCCCGACAACCAGCCGCACCGCGCCGACGTCAACAAGCTGCTGGTGCACCGTTGCGCCCGCCAGCGCGGCGTGGGCGAAGCCTTGATGCGCGCCGCTGAAGACCTGGCGCGCGCGCGCGGCAAAACCTTGCTGGTGCTCGACACGGCGAGCGACGCCGCCGAGCGCCTCTACCTGCGCACGGGTTGGCTGATGTGCGGCCACATCCCGTGCTTTGCGCTGATGCCCGATGGGTCACCCACCGGCACCACCATCCTCTATAAACCCTTGACGATCAGCGCCCCAGGGCCTTGACGCTGCCGCACTCGGCACCGAGCCAGCGGCCGCTCTGGTCGACATTCACCCGCTCCGGCTGGCCCACCACCACGGTGTTGACCACCGCCTGGCTGGTGTAGGCCGTGGGGCTTTGAAAGTTGACCACCGCTTCGCCGCTCGCCGGGGGCGTGGTGCTGCAACTGAATTTCACCTTCATCGAGCTGCCGTTGCGCTCCAGCACCTGCTGCGCGCAGTCGCCCGCCTGTTGCGGAATCTCGCCGCGTTCGGCGTCTTCCTTGCTGATGCAGGCCTTGACTGTGCTGTTGCCGTCCCCCAGGCGCACACCTTGCGAGGCCATCATCTCTTCGACCTCTTTGCGTTGTGCGGGTGGCATCTGGCTGATGAGGATCTGGGCCTGCTTCATCGCCGCTTCGGCCTTGCCGCTCTGGCTCTTGAGCGCGATGTTGATCTCCCACAGGCCGGGTTCGATCTTCGGGCCGGTGGGGGCGGCCGGCGTTTGTGCATGGGCGGCTTGCAGGCAGCAGGCCGCGAGAACGAATGTCAGGGTCTTCAAGTCACATACCTCCGTGGTCACAAGGGGGTGAGTATGCAGAGTCAGAGTGCCCATTCACACCGTGGTTCCAATTGGAAACATCGGGTCACAGGGCCATGTGTGATCGGCCAGAATGCGCGGCATTGCAATTGGTGAGGTGATGGATGCTCCAGCGCGTGTGGCGGTGCTTGACGATGGGCTTGATCTGCGCCGGCGCGTGTGGTGCGGCCATGGCTGCCGAGCCCGCATCCACCGAGCCCTGCATCGAGCGTGTGGCCGAAGGCGCATCGGCCCCGGCGCCTCGCCTGGCGCGCCTGCACTACCGCTGCCTCACCCTGCCAAAGGGCCAGCGCGTGCTGATCGGCGAGGCCGGCCTCAAGCACCCGCGCACCGTGATGCTGGTGCATGGCCTGGGCAACAACGCGCACCGCGATTGGGAGACGGTGGTCTCCGCCTTGGCGGTCGACTTCCATGTGGTGGCGCTCGACCTGCCGGGTTTCGGCGCCTCGCCGGGCGCGCCCGAGGGCTATTCGTTCCCTGCGCTTGGGCGCGTGCTGGCCGAGGTGGTGCAACAGACCGCGCCGGGCCAGCGTGTGCATGTGGTGGGGCACTCGTTGGGCGGCGCGGTGAGTCTCTATTTCGCTCATGCTCATGCCGACCAGGTCGATCGCCTGGTGTTGGTCGACGCCGCAGGCATCTTGCTCAAGATGGTGTTCGCGCAGCACATCGCCAGCCTGCGGACGCGGCAAGTGGGCATCGCGCCGCTCGATAACCTGCTCAAGGGCCTGAGCGAGCGGGTCAACAGCGTGCGGCGCCTGGTCTTCAACGACCTCGACAATCGTTTCGACTTCAGCCGCTGGCTCGCGCAAAACCCCAGCGTGCGCAACACGCTGCTCGGCCGCTACACCCAGGTCGAAGCAGGCCTGGGCCTGGTGGAGCACGACTTCACCGCCGCCATCCGCGAGACCGCAGCGCCCACCACGGTGATCTGGGGGAGCGATGACCCCATCGCCCCGCTGCGCACCGGCAAGCTGCTGGCCGAGCGCATGCCCGATGCGCGCCTGAAGGTGATCGACGGCGCGGGCCACACGCCCATGATGGAGAGCCCCAACACCTTCAAGCGCCTGCTGCAAGAGGCACTCAGCGCACCGCTCGTGCCGAAGCCGGCAGCCGCCGCCACCGAGCCCTCGCAAGGCCATGTGGTCTGCCAGAACAAGGCCGATCAGCGTTACAGCGGCAGCTTCGACAGCATCACACTCGAGAACTGCGCCGACGCGCGCATCGAAGGCGCGCGTCTGAAACATCTCACGCTGAAGTCGTCGTCGGTGACGCTGGAAAACAGCGTGATCGACGGCAGTGATGTGGCGCTCTCGGCGCAGCGAAGCGAAGTCACTGCCACCGCAGTGCGGCTAAGCGGGCGTGTGGCCATCAGCGCCGACGACAGCCGCCTCGACCTGGCTGGCGCGAGCCTCTACGCCATCGAGCGCAACGTGGAGATGCCCACACCGAGCCGGCTGTATTTTTCGGTGAGCGACCTGCACGGCAGCGACTACAACGGTGACGCCCACCTGCTTTGGCACACGCGTCCCGCCGCAAAGTAGCCGCCTTGTGCGCTGGCTTTGTCACCACACCGCCTTGTCAGCAAATGGGTAAAGCTGTTACCGCTTGCGGCGCCGTGTCACGTCGGCGACGGCCATGGGCGCCCGGTGATGGCTGTTCGATTGCCCGGTGGGAGCGGCACAACTCGCAACAGATGAAGTGAGCCGGCTGCTCAACGCTTCGCGCACCAGGCCGACAAGCAGGCATGGTGCCGATGTCACGTTCACAGGACGACTGCATGTACAGGGAAGACTTCCCGCCAGCCACGCTGTTGCCAATGCCCCGGGCACTGGAGATGTCCACGCTTGACCACGGGCTCCGAAGCAACGACTCAGACTTCGGCGCGCTCAACGCCGTAGCGCCGCGCGTGCGTGCTGGCGCATCGGTCATCGCCCACAGCCTGCCGTTTCGTGTGCGTGTGGTGTGCGAAGACAACCAGCTGCTGCGTGTGCAGGCCCTGCGCCAGTTGGCCTACGGCCGCCACCTGCCCGCGCAAGCCGCTTCGTTCGGCAGCGCCGACCCGCTCGACCGGCTGGAAGACACCACCATCTTCTTTGCCGAAGACAAGGCCAGCGGCAAATTGGTCGGCTCGGCGCGCGTGCAGAGCAACCGCCGGACGCCGCTGCAGATCGAGCGCAGCGTCGAGCTGCCCGAAGTGCGGCGCGGCCAGCTGCTGGCCGAGATCACACGCCTGTGCGTGATGCCGGGCTACGACCAGCCGGTGCGGCTGGCGCTGGTGAAGGCGAGCCACCTCTTTTGCATCGCCACGCAGATTGGCGGCGTGCTGGCAGGCTCGCGCCGCTCGTTGCTGCGCACCTACGAGAACCTCGGTTTCACCGACCTGTTTGGCGACGAGCGCCTGTGCCCGCTGCTGCACGCAGGGGGCTTGCCGCACCGCGTGCTGTTTCGCGACACCGTCACCTCCGAGGCGATGGCGCGTGAGCGCTGCCACCCCGACTACAACTTCGTGTTTCGCGATTACCACCCCGACATCGCCATCTTTGAGGCCTTGGCCGCGGCCCAGTCGGCAGGCCTGCGCACGCAGGCACCGGGCGCCTGGCCGTGTGCCGCTTGAGGTGTGCAGCCTAGGAGCTGACGGGAGCTGACGCGAGGTGCGCCTCGAGCTTTTCGCGCAGCTGTTCGCTGCTGAAAGGCTTGGCAAGAAAGTCGTCCATGCCGGCGGCGCGGCACTGTTCCCGGTCTTCAGGAAAAACGTTGGCTGTGAGTGCGATCAGCGCGAGCCTCGGCAAGCCGTGCAGGGCTTCGTGCTCGCGGATGCGGCGGGCCGCCTCGAAGCCGTCCATCTCGGGCATCTGGCAGTCGAGCAACACCAGATCTGGGCGTGCGCTGGTGGTCTGGCAGACCCGCTCGACCACGCCCAGCCCGTTGGCCACACGCTCCACCACCAGCCCCAGGCGGCTGAGCGAGGCTTCGGCCACGACGGCGTTGACCTCGTTGTCTTCGGCCAACAGCACCGTGCCGCTCAGCTCGCCGGAACGACGCGATGGCGGCAGCGCTGTCGGGGTTGAGGCCGACACCGAGGGAGCGCTTGCCGTGCGCGGGCGTTGCAGCGGCAGCGAGACCTCGAAGGTCGAGCCCACGCCCAGGGTGCTGTGGTAACCGACGCTGCCGCCCATGGCCTCGCAGATGGCGCGCGTGATGCTCAGGCCCAGTCCGGTGCCGCCGAACTTGCGGGTGTTGGAGCTGTCGATCTGCACGAAGGGCTCGAAGATGCGGTCGAGCGCCGTTGGCGAAATTCCCACACCGGTGTCTTCAACCCGGATCAGCACGCCCTTGCCGCCGTTGGCTTCGGTCACGCGCACACGCACCGTGCCACGTTCGGTGAACTTGACCGCATTGCCCACCAGGTTGAGCAGCACCTGGCGCAAGCGGAACGGGTCCATCAGCACCCGGCAAGGCCTCGGCAGGTCGAGCGCGCTGGTCAGCGACAAGCCCTTTTCCAGCGCACCGGGGGTGCACATCTCGATGGTGTCGTCGACCAGTTGCGCGAGGTCGATCTGCTGCGGGTGCAGGTCGATGCCCTGTGCACCGAAACGCGAGTACTCCAGAATGTTGTTGATCAGCCCCAGGAGGTGCTCGCCGCAGCGGCGGATCACCGTGAGGCCCTCGGTCTGATTACTCGCCGGCGTGCCGCCCAGCAGCATGCTCGACATGCCCAGGATGCCGTGCAGCGGAGTGCGCAGCTCATGGCTCATGTTGGCCACGAACTCGTTCTTGGCGCGGTTCTCGCGGCGTGCCAGATCGAGCGCCGACGACAGCTGGCGGGTCAGCTCTTCGTTGGTGAAACGCAGCGTCAGCATCTCGACGATGTGCCGCTCCGAGCGGCGCGTGGCCAGCAGCAGCAGCGCATAAAACACCAGGATGGAAAACGCGCCGTAGACGCCGAAGCTGTCGCCGCGCGACAGCATCATCACGGCGCCCGGCAGCTGCATCGGCGCGGTGTAGGCAATGCAGCAGGGCCAGTCGGCGTGCAACACGAAGGCCGCGATGGCCGTCACACCGGCCAGCGTGGCCACCACGATGGTCATGGTGGCGGTGTCGCCGGCGGGCATCAGCCACACGCCGGCGGCACCCCACACCAGGCCGTCGAGAAACAGCATCGCCTTGCCCCATTGCAGCCACACCAGCGAGTCGCTCTGGCGGCGCAGGAACATGCGGCCGTGGATGATGCGTGGCACGACCACCGCCACCTTGAGCACCACCCACCACAGCAGGGTCTGGTCGGGGACGACACCTCGCAGGTGCAAGGCCAGCGCAAAGGCAAACGCGGTGGCAGCGAACACCGCCACGGCGGTCTGCTCGAAGATCATGCCCATTTGCGCGGCGCGAACGCGCTCTCTGATGTCGGGGGCGACATCTCGCATGGCAGGCGATGGAACGGTAGCAGCCATTGGCGAGCAATGTACTCGCCTTGGTGCGCGCCGAAGGGAGCGGTGCGCTCCCTAAATCAGCTCAAATCAGCTCTAGTCAACTCAAGAACAACACCGCAGCGATCGCCACGGCCGCCGGCAGGGCCTGCACGTAGAGGATCTTGCGCGTGGCGGTTGCGGCGCCGTAGAGCCCGGCCACCAGCACGCAGCCCAGGAAGAACAGCGCCACCGGCCGCCCGCTCGCGCCCAGCATCAAGCTCCAGATCAGGCCGGCTGCCAGAAAGCCGTTGTACAGCCCCTGGTTGGCGGCCAGCACCTTCGACTGGGTGGCGAACTCGGCCGTGGTGCCAAACACCTTGCGGCCCTTGGGTGTGTCCCAGAGAAACATCTCCAGCACCAGGATGTAGATGTGGATCACGGCCACGAGGCCAATGAGGATGGAGGCAATCAGCATGGTTCGGTTCTCCCGGGGTTCGTTGTTGTGACGGCGTGGCAGCTTACTGCGCTGTGATGGATCACGGCAGCCCGTTTCGGCCGTGCTGGCGAAAGCCTTCGCGCTCGCTCAGCCGCTCGTAGTAGGCCATCACCGCCGGCAACTCGGGCTTGGCAAACGGCACCGCGGCCCATCGGTGGGTCGACAGGCCGAGCACGATGTCGGCCAGCGTGAAGCTGTTGCCCGTGGCATAGGCACCGGTGCGGGCGAGCTGGCGCTCCAGAATGCCCATGTGGTGGTTCCAGCTCTCGATGCCGGCTTCGACGGCGGCCTGGTCGGTGTGGCTCGGGCTCTTGCGCACCAGTGACATGAACACATAGCGCCAGGCGTTGTTGAGCTCGGTCGCCTGCCAGTCCATCCACTGCTCGACCCGCGCCCGTGCCTGCGGCTCGGTGGGCAGCAGGTCGTGCCGCTGTTCGCGGGCGGCGAGGTAGCGGCAGATGGTGTTCGACTCCCACAGCACGAAGTTGCCGTCGCGAATGACCGGCACCATGGCGTTGGGGTTCATCGCCAGGAATTCGGGCGCCTGCGTGGCCTTGAAGCCCGAGCCCCACTCCTCATGCTCATACGGAAGCTTGAGCTCCGCACACAGCCACAACACCTTGCGCACGTTGATCGACGGTGACTTGCCCAGGATCTGAAGCATGGTGGGTTCTCCTCGTCAGACAGGTTTGGAAGCGTCGGCCTGCCACCACGCCTGCAGCGCGGCCCAGCCGTCGGCGCCCAGCTTCTCCAGCGTTTGCATGTTGGCCTCGAAGATCGCCTCGGCCTCGGGGAAGGCGGCCACGGCGCGGTCGATGCTGGCCTCGCGCAGCAGGTGCAGCGTGGGGTAGGGCGACTGGTTGGTGGCGTTGGTCACGTCGTCGGCATCGGTGCCGGCAAACTGGAAGCGTGGGTGAAAGCTCGCCACCTGCAGCACGCCCTCGTGACCCAGCTGCTCCAGCAGGCCGTCGGCCGCGCCGAGAAAATCGTTGAAGTCCAGGAAGTCGTTCAACACCTGGGGGTGGATCAGCAAGGTGGTGTCGATCAGCAAAGGGTCGGTGGCGGCGAGCCGGTTCATCTCGTCGCCCAGCTCGGCCAACAAGGCCTCGGGGGTGTCGGCTTGGCTCACCACGTAACGCACCTGGTTCTTGCCGTGCACGGCCTTCGCAAAAGGGCACAGGTTGAGCCCGATCACCGCGCGCTCGACCCAGGCGCGGGTTTCGGCAATGGCTTGGTGGGCAGAGGGCGTCATCGAGAGGCAGGCGTTCAAGCGGAGACCCGAATGATGACAGCCTGCCGCGACAATCGGCACCCATGCCCACGCTCAAATACCTCAGCGGCTACCCACCCGAGCTGATCGCCCAGGCGCAAGCCCTCATCGACCAGGGCCGCCTGTCCGAGACGCTGGCGCAGCGTTATGGCGCCACGCACGAGGTGCGCACCGACCGCGCGCTGTACGACTACACCATGGAGCTCAAGAGCCGCTACCTGCGCAGCGCCGTGCCGTTGAGCAAGGTGGTGTTCGACAACAAGCTAAAGATCATGCAGCACGCGCTGGGCACGCACACCACGGTTTCGCGCGTGCAAGGCACCCAGCTCAAGGCCAAGCGCGAGATCCGCGTCGCCAGCCTGTTCAAGGACACGCCGCCCGAGTTCTTGAAGATGATCGTGGTGCATGAACTCGCACACCTCAAGGAGCGCGATCACGGCAAGGCCTTCTACCAGCTGTGTGCCCACATGGAGCCGCAGTACCACCAGTACGAGTTTGACTTGCGGCTGCACCTGACGGCGCTGGAGCTGTGAGGGAGGGCGTGTCGCTATCCAACCCGGCGCCTCGGGTGGCTTCTCTGGCAGAGTCGCCGACAAAGCGAGTTGGATGTGTGACTGAGGCAGCGCTTGCGGCCCAAGGCTGGCGACGTTTGCGCTCGCTAGGCTGAGATTGGCAGGCGTTTGCATGGGACTTCAACGTATGGACGCCGCACCAGGCGGCCCATACTGAAGGCGCGCCGGCGAGCGTACCTGCCCCTCTTCCAACTTGCGAGCCGACCAAGAACTGGTTTGGACGCCTATGCCCAATTCTGAAATCAGGACGCGCGCATCTTCTGAGCGGGCCATGGACGTGCCTTTGGCGGTAGCTGATGACTCTTGACGCAGTCAGGGCAGGGAGAGGCGCTGAAGCTTCGACGGGATGGACCAGCGGTCGCTCTGCCGCCTGGATCGGCGCGGTCGCCGCTATGTTGGGGGGTCTTTCGATCACAGCGGTGGTCGTGCGGTCACAGCAGGCGAGTGCCACCGCTGAAGCCGGCGTCCGCTTCCAGCAGCACACGGAGCGACTGCAGGCCGATATCGTCAAGCGCTTCAATCAAGCGGTGTACGGACTGAACGGCGCTCGCGGCGTCTTCGCCGCCACCCATCACCGTGTCGACCGCGAAGCCTTCCGCGCATACGTGCAGTCCCGCGATCTAACTGCCGAGTTCCCGGGCGTACGCGGATTCGGTTACGTGCAACGGGTGCTGCGCGCGGATCTCGAACGGTTCGTCGCCACCGAGCAGGCCGACAACGCGCCGGAGTTCAAGGTGCGGACTGCCGGCAACGCGGCGGATCTGTTCATCGTCAAGTACGTCGAGCCGCTTTCCCAGAATTATCCGGCGTGGGGCTTCGATATCGGCTCCGAGGCAGTGCGTCGCGAGGCGGTCGAGAAGGCCATTGAAACCGGTCGGCCGACGCTCTCCAGGCGGATCACATTGAACCGGGACAACCGGCAACAGTTCGGCTTTATCTACCTCGTTCCCGTGTTCCGCGACGGCACGGACCCCACGAGTCCCCCGCAACGGCGCGCAGCGATGACGGGCTTGCTCTATGCGCCGATCATCGCCACCGAAGTCCTCTCGGGTGCGGCGCAACAAGAAAATGACGCGCTCGACTTCCAGCTCTCGGTGCGTGGCACCAACGGCCAAGACGATCCCCTGTTTGACTCCATCACCGACACCGTCGTCACGCAGCTCGGGAAGATTTCGGCGGCTTCCCGGGCGGGGCAGTCGTTTCGAGAGAACAGGCAGTTCGAAGTCGGCAGCCGCTCGTTCACGCTGATGGCGACGTCCACCCAAGGCTTTGACAACTCCGTCAACCGGTCGGCATCCTGGTGGCTCGGCGCCGGTGGCAGCCTGATCAGCCTGATGCTGGCGGTGACCATCTGGTTGCTGGCGGCGGGTCGCGCGCGTGCCATCGGCATGGCTGAAGCGATGACGGCCGATCTTGACCGGCTGGCAAAGGTCGCGAAGGCAACCTCCAACGCCGTGATCATCACCGATGCAAATCGTCGGATGACCTGGGTCAACGAAGGCTTCACGCGCATCACGGGCTACACCGCGGACGAGGCCATGGGGCGCGCACCGGGCGAGCTGTTGCAGTCCGCACTGACCGATCAGGTCGCCGTACGCGGCGTCCGCGAAGCGCTCAACACCGGAGCAGGATGCAAAGTCGAGCTCTACAACCGCGCCAAAGATGGACACCACTACTGGCTGGACATCGAGATCCAGCCGCTGCACGGCCCGGCCGGGCAGTTGACCGGCTTCATGGCGATCGAATCGGACATCACCGAACGTAAAACCCTGGAACTCAGACTCGCAGAAACGGCCGGGGCGCTGCAAGACCTCTACGACCACGCGCCTTGCGGCTATTACTCCATCGACGCGGCGGGGCATTTCCTCGGCATCAACAGGCTCGCCCTTGTCTGGCTGGGCTGTGACCTCAATGACGTGATCGGCCAACTGGGCCCCTGCGACTTCTTCACCGAAGAAGGCCAGGCGCAGTTCACCCATGAGTTTGCGCGGTTCAAGGGCGGGCAACGCATCGACGGCATGGAGTTCGACCTTGTGAGTCGCGACGGCACCCAGCGACGCGTCAGCCTGTCGGCGACCGCCGTGCTCGACGCAGACGGGCGTTTCCTGCGCAGCCGATCCGTGATGTTCGACATCTCCGAGACTCACCGTATCCGCCTGCAACTGCGCCAATTGAACCTCGAACAGGAGGCGATGCTCGACAACGATCTGGTCGGTATCGTGAGACTGCGTGATCGCACCGCGGTCTGGAAGAACCGGGCGCTGGATCGACTGTTCGGCTACGGGCCGGACGAACTCCTCGGCCAATCTGCGCGCGTCCTGTACCCGGACGATGCCAGCTTCGAGGCGCTTGGCGCTGCCGCATACCCGAGCTTGCGAAGCGGCACCAACTTCCGAACTCAACTGCAGATGCGTCGCAAGAACGGCGACTTGATCTGGATCGATCTCAGCGGCGTCATGTTGCGGGGCACGCGCGAGGACGCCCAGGAGTCGCTTTGGATGATGGTCGACATCACCCAGATCAAGACTTACCAGGCGCAGATCGAACGCGCGGCCTTCCACGATGCACTGACGGAGCTACCCAACAGAATCCTGCTGTCGGATCGTTTGTGTCAAGCGCTCGCCATTGCTGGACGCGAGCAGCGCGAGGTGGCGGTCTGCTACCTGGACCTCGACGGATTCAAGAACATCAATGACACGCACGGGCACGATGCGGGTGACGCGGTTCTCAGGGTGGTGGCGCAGCGCTTGCAGAGCGGTGTGAGACCCAACGACACGGTGGCGCGCCTGGGCGGTGATGAATTTGTGGTGGTCTTGACATCGGTGCATGGCCAAGCAGACAGCCTCACCGTGCTCCAGCGCCTCTTGGCAGATATCCTGCAGCCGATACATCTCTCCACAGGTGCCGTCGTCGCCGTGGGCAGCAGCATAGGGGTGGCGCTCTCCTCTGACGACGGCACGACGGCGGATGAACTGTTGATCCGTGCCGATCAAGCCATGTTCGAGTCCAAGCGTGCGGGCCGATGCGGTATACGTTTTTATGACGTGACATCGCAGGTCATTGACGGGCGTTCCGGGAGCAGGCCGTCGAATGCGGGTCTCTGCGGCTCGACCCGGCCACAAGGAGTCGTTGAGTCAGATCGCCGATAGCCGTTATGGGTATACGCCGCGCAGCGCGACCTGGCGCTTGCGTTTTTCTACATTCCCCAGCGTAGCGCCGGTGTATGCAGGGGCTCATCCCACAGCGCCAGTATCGAGGGGTCGGCCGCGCAGACGGTGATCGAGCATCCTGCCATCTCCAGCGACGTCACGTACGACCCTGTCAGATAGCGGACGGCCTTCACGCCCGCACCGGCAAGGACCTTGTTTGCCGCATTCACCATCACGTACAACTCCATCAATGGCGTGCCACCGAAGCCATTGACCAGCAGGAACACGTCTTGCCCGCGCTTGAGCGACAGGTCCTTCAGGACTGCACCGGTGAGTTCAGCCGCTATTTCCTCTGCACTGGTCAACTTGACCCTGCGTCGCCCGGGTTCGCCGTGGATGCCCACACCCATTTCCATTTCATCGATGCCGATCTGGAAGGTGGGCGAGCCAGCTGCGGGCACCGTGCAGGAAGTCAGCGCCACGCCCATGCTCGCGGTGCTCTTGTTGACCGTGTCGCCCAGCGCCTTCAGTTCAGCCAGGCCCTCGCCCCGCTCGGCCGCCGCACCGACGATGCGTTCGACCAACAGCGTGCCTGCCACGCCGCGGCGCCCGGTGGTGTAGGTGGAGTTCTCCACCGCCACGTCGTCGTTGATGATGACGGTGTCGTTCTCGCGGTCCAGCATCTCCGCAGCCATCTGGAAGTTCATCATGTCGCCGGAGTAGTTCTTGACGATGAACAGCACACCGGCGCCGGTGTCCACCTCTTGCGCGGCCGCCAACATCTGATCCGGCGTGGGCGAGGTGAACACCTGCCCCGGGCATGCCGCGTCGAGCATGCCGTGGCCGATGAACCCGGTG
>JACMKJ010000609.1 GCA_014380155.1 Rhizobacter sp.
ATCTGCTGGTGGTCGACCTGCTCGACATCGGCGCGCTGCCGGAGAGCCTGTGGGGGTTCAACGGCTTCTTCTCGAAGAAGAACGGCGGTGGTTTCCTGACCGATCATTTTCCGCTCGCGCAAAAATCGATCTGGGACATCAGCGGCCTGTTCACGCACTCGCGCCACGTGCCGAACGTCCGCTTCGCCGGCCTGATCCACCCCGGCCTCATCGGCTGCCTGCCCGATCAGACGATGCTCGAGACCTGGAACAAACGCGAAGTGGACTTCATCGCGACCAATCCGACGCGCGTCCCCCCGCTCGCCAACGCGCCGTTCGCGAAGACCTCCCACGCCGGCAAGGCCACCGGCGCGGCCAAGGTAAAGGTCGATGCGGAAGGTGCGCGCACCGTCCCGCCGCGCGAGCACGGCGGCAACTGCGACATCAAGGATCTGTCGCGCGGATCGAAGATCTACTTCCCGGTCTATGTGAAAGGCGCCGGTCTGTCCCTGGGCGATCTGCACTTCAGCCAGGGTGACGGCGAGATCACGTTCTGCGGCGCGATCGAGATGGCCGGCTGGACGCATCTGAAGGTCGATCTCATCAAGGGCGGCATGGCGAAGTACGGCATCAAGAATCCGATCTTCAAACCCAGCCCGATCACACCGCACTACAACGACTACATCATCTTCGAGGGCATCTCGGTCGACGAAGCGGGCAAGCAGTACTACCTCGACGTGAACGTCGCCTACCGCCAGGCCTGCTTGAACGCCATCGAATACCTGAAGAAGTTCGGCTACTCCGGCGCGCAGGCTTATTCGATTCTGGGCACTGCGCCGGTGCAGGGCCACATCAGCGGCGTGGTCGACGTGCCGAACGCCTGCGCCACGCTGTGGCTGCCAACGCAGATCTTCGACTTCGACATCAACCCGAATGCGAACGGGCCGACGAAGTTTCTCGACGGCTCGGTGAGCATGCCGCTGTCACCCGATCTGGTCTGAAGAGATGACCACCCCCACGTCGCTTCGCTCCTGCCCCTCAAGGGGGCGGTCAGCCGCCTTGAGGCGGCTCGGCGCCGGCTGACGATCTTCTGGAGAAGATATGCCGACCTACGACTACGCCTGCCCCGACTGCGGCGGCTTCGATGCATTCCGCACCCTGGCCGCGCGCAACGAAGCGGCCAGCTGCCCGGATTGCGGCGTGCCCTCGCCACGTGTGTTCGCCACGGCGCCTCGTTTGGCTCTGCTGGACAGTGGCACGCGCCGCGCGATGGACGTCAACGAGCGCGCACGGCACGAGCCCAAGCGTTCAGGTGACTACGCGCGCCTGAAGCATCCGTCGGGCTGCGGTTGTTGCTCCACCTCCAAACGCGGCGCGACGGTGACGGCGGCCAACGGCAACAAGGCCTTCCCGAGCAAGCGGCCGTGGATGATCAGTCACTGATGACGTAGCCCGCTCAATACCCCTGCTTTGGTGGAGCGCCTGCGCGAACCCCCACCCTAGAATCCGACGCATCAGAACAGGGAAAGCTGGGGGGATGATGCACAGCCGCGCAGGCACACCGAGCAGCGAGCCGCTTCACGTGATGTTGTTTCGAAGCGCCAAGACCGCACGCCAGATGCTGTCGTCTGCGCTTGCGCTCGCCATGCTGTCCACGCTCCTGGTTTCCTGCGGCGGCGGCGATGATGACGGCGACAGCGGCAACAACGCCTCCCCCAACCCTGGCGACACGCTGGGTGGCCCCCCACTGCCCTCGCAGAGCTACTTCCCTCTTCAAGTCGGAGACCTCTGGCTGTACCAGGACAGCGGCTCCACGTCCCTCACGCTGGCAAGCGTGACCGGCCAGCAGTCGGTGAATGGCCAGACCGGTTTCACGGTGCGGGAGGTCGACGCAGCAGGCATCAGCCGGTACCAGTCGCTCATTCTTCCCTTGCCCGCAGGGGTGTTCGAGATTGCCACGGCGAGTTCGGACCCCTTCACGCAGCACTTCGGCAGGCTCGAGTTGCTGCGTTACCCGGTGCGCATCGGCAGCTCGTTCGTGCAGACCAACACGACGATTCCGAGCGGGCTCGATTTCGATGGCGACGGCCTCAGTGACCCCGTGACGATTCGGTCCACGGTCACCATCTTGGGCCTCGAAACCATCAACACAGCGGCCGGCAACTTTGCGGACACCGTGCACCAGCGCACCAGCATCAACGAGGTCGTGACCCTCAGCAGAAGCGGCCAACGCGTGACGATCGAGATCACCGGCGACGAATGGTTTGCGCAAGACATCGGCCTGGTTCGACGCACGACGACCGTCCGAAACGGCAGCAACACCGAGGTCATGCGGCGCGATCTCGTGGGTTATGCCGTGGGTGGGCTCAAGAGCGAGTACACGCCGCCGACCATTTTGTCCACGACACCGGCAGGCAGCGCCACACAGGGGCCGAATGTCATCGTGAGTGCGGTATTCAGTGAAGACATGGACAGCCAGACCGTGTCTGGCGCAACCTTCAACGTCAGCGACAGCGGCGGTCGCGCCGTGCCAGGGAGCGTTGAACTCACTGGGACCACAGCGCGCTTCGTGCCCACAGACCCCTGGTTCAGCGGGCGCTTCACCGCCCGGATCAGCACCAACGCCCGGGACGTGCTCGGCAATGCCCTGGCCGCAGAGCGCACCTGGCAATTCGACATCGATGCCACCGGGCCCCGCGTGCTGAGCACCACGCCGGCCGAAGGCGCTCAGGGTGTCGGGCCCACCGAACCCATCGTCATTCGCTTCAGCGAACCGCTCCTGGCGAACAGCGTCAACGATTACTCCGTTCAGTTGATCAGCCAAGGCGTGCCCGCGGCCACCACCGTCACCGTGGACGGCAGCACCGTCACGGTGACACCGAGGATGTCGTTGCAACGCGGGCAGACCTACGAAGCGGTGGTGACATCCAACGTCAACGACGAGCGAGGCAACGCGGTACAGCCAGAGTTCAGGCTGCGCTTCCGGACGGATCAAGGGCGGTTCGCGCCTAGCGTACCGCTGGCACCTGCGGTGACCACCGACGCCATGGCCATCGGAGACGTCAATGGCGACGGGATCAACGACGTGGTGCTGACATCCAGCGTCGCCACCGACCCGGCCAATCAGTTCTCGCTTTTCGTCCTGCCGGGGCGTGCCGATGGCAGCCTGGCCGCGCCTGTGCGGGTAGATGTTTCGCTCGGCTGCTGGCTGGACGCCGTGGTCATCGGGGACATCAACGGCGACGGCCGCAACGATGTGGTGGTCGGCGGGCAAGGCTGTGGGGCGCAGGTGTTTCGCCAGACCTCCGGCGGGCAACTCGTGCCCGCAGAGCTGCTCAACCGTGCCGCCACCCAACGCCTGCGCATGGCCGACCTGAACGCAGACGGCAGGCTCGACCTGGTTGGCACGGGCGGCGCAGACGGCAACGTCAACGTGTGGCTTCAGAGCGGCTCGGGTGTTCTGACGTTGCACGCCACGCCGACCTTTGATGTCGGCTACACGAAAGACATCGAAATCGGTGACGTGACCGGAGATGGCCGGCCGGATCTGATCGCCGTTGTCTCGGGAAGTCAAGCTGGTCAGCATGTGGCCGTACTCCGTCAGAACGCTGACGGCAGCTACGCAGCAGCCACCTACTTGGCGGCGAGCAGCACCTGGGGCGCCTCGGCTGTTGCCGTGGGTGACTTGAACGGGGACGGACGCAAGGATGTCGTCGTGACCACCGGTGGCAACTCGCCGACCTTCATCGGTGTGTACTACCAATCCCCCACTGGCAGCCTCGACGCGATGACGCCGATCAGCACCTATGACTCGCCCATGGCGGTGCGCGTTGCAGATGTCGACGGTGATGGGCGAGACGACGTCGTCGTGTCGCATGTAGGCTGGATGCACATCGGGGTCTATCTGCAGCGGGACGACGGCACGCTGGCTCCCGAAGATCTATTCCGTGCGCCTTACGGAAGCTTCAACCCCAACGCCATGGCCGTGGGGGATGTGAATCGCGATGGCCGCCCCGACATCGTCATCTCTGGCGAGTTGCTGCTGCAACGAAACGGCGCTTCCGCCTCACGCAGCCCGATCGGCGCGAGCGGGTTGCGACGATTTGGCTCTGCGCCGAGTGCTGCTAGGCACTGAGGCCGAAGCGACAGCGAGTCACACCGTTGCGTCGCCGGCTTCCACCTCGTAGTGGAAGACCTTGGCAATGATCTGCCAGCGCCCCTCCAGCTTCACGAGCGTCAACAGGTCGATGAAGCGCTTGGGCAGGATGCTGCACTCCACCCGCGCCAACGCTGTCACCGGCCCGGCGAACTCAATGGCGATGATGCGGTCGGTGCGAGCGTCACCCCGACTCGCGGGTGACGCTCGTTGGTCGACGATGGGGAAGTACTCGTCCATGCCAAGCGCTAACAGCGTGCCGTCGGTGGCGCAGGCATAAAGCGCACGTGGGTGGAACACGCGGCGCAGGCGCTGCGTGTCGCTGTGGTGCAGGCCGTCGAAATAGTCTTGCAGCACGGCCGCAACGGCCTCGAACTCGGCGCCCATCAACGGACCCGCACTCACGCCAGCAGGCCTTCGGCCTTCATGGCCTCGCGCACGGCGGGTCTCGCGCTCACACGCCTCAAGAACGCGTCGAGACTCGGTAGGCCCGTCAGGTCCAGATCGACAAACTTGGCCCAACCGGTCACGACGAAAAGGTAGGCGTCGGCCGCGGTGAAGGCGTCGCCGGTCAGGTGCTCGCGTCCTGCCAGCTGGCTGTCGACCCATTCGTATTTCTTGCGCAGCAGGGCGCGCAGCGTGGCCTTGGCTTTGGCGTCGAACTCGCTGTTGAACAAGGGTGAGAACCCCTTGTGCAGCTCGGAGGTAATGTAGTTCTGCCACTCCATCACACGGTAGCGCTCCGTGCTGCCGGCCGCCGGCATCAGCGTGGTGGCGCGGGCCTGGTCGGCGATGTACTGCACGATCACCGGGCCTTCGCTGAGCAGCTGCCCGTCGTCGAGCTGCAGCAGCGGCACCTGGCCCTTGGGGTTGATGGCGTAGTAGTCGGTGCCGGCCGGTGTCAGGTGCTTGGCGGTGTCGACCTTCTCCAGCGTGAAGGGCGTGCCGATTTCGCGCAACACGATGTGGGGAACGAGCGAGCAGGCCGCCGGTGAGAAGTAGAGCTTCATGAGGGTCATTTCGGAGTGAGTGGATCGAAGCCCGCACCTTATTGGGAATCTCAACTTCGATAAAGGTGCCATCATTCACTTCACTGATTACATGGAGTGATGGAATGCCGCGTCAGTTCAGCGGGCTCATGCTCGGCAGCGTGGAGTTGTTTTGCCTGACGGCCGAGCTGCAGGGCTTCACCGCTGCCGCCGCGTCGGCCGGGCTCACACCGGCGGCGGTGAGCCGCTCCATCGCGCGGCTCGAAGCGCGCCTGGGGGTGCAGCTCTTCATGCGCACCACGCGCCAGGTGCGCCTCACCGACAGCGGGCGCAGCTACTACGAGCAATGCCGCCAGGCGCTGGGCCAGCTGGTCGAGGCCGAGCGTGAGCTCACCGGCGAGCAGCGTGTGGCCACCGGCACGGTGCGCATCAGCCTGCCCACCTCGTATGGGCACTACCGCGTGCTGCCGGTGCTGCCGGAATTTCGGCGGCGCTACCCCGGCGTCGAGCTCGAGGTGCAGCTGAGCAACCGCAACATCGATTTCGCCGCCGACGGCTTCGACCTCGCGGTGCGCGGGCGCACGCCGCCCGATTCAGGCCTGGTGGCGCGCCGGCTCGAAGACACCGCGCTGGTGGTGGTGGCCACGCCTCAGTACCTGCGCCGCCGAGGCACACCGCGCACGCCCGAGGCCTTGATGCAGAACCACGACTGCATCCAGTTCTCCCGCCCCAGCACGGGGCTGCCCGTGCCCTGGTTGTTTCGCGACAAGACCGGGCGCGAGTTCGAGATCACGCCCCCCGCCGTGGTGCGCTGCACCGACGACGTGTTGAGCCTGGCCACGCTGGCCCGCCACGGCGCAGGGCTCACACAAACCTTCGGCGCCGCAGTGCAAGACGACATCGCGCAAGGCCGCTTGAAAGAGGTGCTGAAGGAATATGCCGGCGCCACGATGCCGTTTTCGCTGCTCTACCCAGCCAACCGCCACATGCCGCTGCGCGTGCGGGTGTTGATTGACTTCCTGGTGGACAAACTCGCGGCTACGGCGCCCGCTTCAAGCCGCCCGGTGCAGCGCTGAGCAAAGGGGCAGGCGCGAGACCGTTCTCACTACACTGCGCACCACGAACAAGCGGTTCTGCGCGATGACCGACACCCCATCCCCTCCGAACCGCCTTTCGCGCGCGCGCATTGCCGGCATCGCCTTCGTGTTCTTGTGGTTCTTCATTGGCGGCATCGCCCACTTCGTGGCCACCGAGGCCGAAATGCGCATCGTGCCGCCGTGGGTGCCCTGGCCGCGCGAGGCGGTGCTGGTGAGCGGCGTGTTCGAGTTGCTCGGCGCGCTGGGTCTGCTGTGGCGGCCCACGCGGCGCGTGGCCGGCATCGGCCTGCTTTTGCTGACGCTCGCCGTCACGCCAGCCCACATCTACATGCTGCAGCGGCCCGAGCTGTTCCCGGTGCCGATCTGGGCGCTGTGGCTGCGCCTGCCGATCCAGGTGGCGCTGCTGGCGCTCATCGCCTGGAGCACCCGGCCCATGTCAACACCCACCCAACAATGACCCCTCGCATGCCCACACTCGACGACCCCCTGCACGACCGCGAAGTCGGCTCGCGCGACAGCACGCTCGACACCACCCGCATCGACGACACGCGCATCGGTGCCGTGCGCCCGCTCATCACCCCGGCACTGCTGCAAGAGCGTGTGCCGGTGCGCGACAACACGCTCGCGCTGGTGGAGAGCAGCCGCAACGCCATCGCCCGCGTGCTGCACGGGCAGGACGATCGTTTGATCGTGGTCGTGGGCCCGTGCTCCATCCACGACCACGACCAGGCGATCGACTATGGCCGGCGCCTCAAGGCCGCGGCCGACGAGTTGCAGGGTGACCTGCTGATCGTGATGCGCGCCTACTTCGAGAAGCCGCGCACCACCGTTGGCTGGAAGGGCTACATCAACGACCCGCACCTCGACGGCAGCTTCGCCATCAACGAAGGGCTGGAGCGCGCACGCCGCCTGTTGCTGGAGCTGACCACGCTCGGCCTGCCCACCGGCACCGAGTTCCTCGACCTGCTGAGCCCGCAGTACATCGCCGACCTCATCGCCTGGGGCGCCATCGGCGCGCGCACCACCGAAAGCCAGAGCCACCGACAGCTCGCCTCGGGTTTGAGCTGCCCGGTGGGCTTCAAGAACGGCACCGACGGCAGCATCAAGGTGGCAGCCGACGCCGTGCTCGCCGCACAGGCGCCGCACGCCTTCATGGGCATGACCAAGATGGGTGTGGCCGCCATCTTCGAGACCCGCGGCAACGCCGACTGCCACGTGATCCTGCGTGGCGGCAAAACCCCCAACTACGACGCCGCCCAAGTGGCCGCGAGCTGCGACGCCTTGCGTGCCGCCGGCTTGAGGGAGCAGGTGATGATCGACGTGTCGCACGGCAACAGCAGCAAGCAGCACCAGCGGCAAGTGACGGTGGCGCACGACGTCGCCACACAGATCGCGGCAGGCGAGCGCCGCATCACCGGCGTGATGATCGAGAGCCACCTCGAAGAAGGCCGGCAGGACCTGACACCCGGCGTGCCTCTCAAGCGCGGCGTGTCGATCACCGATGCGTGTATCAGCTTTGCGCAGACGGTGCCGGTGTTGCAGGGCCTGGCCCAGGCAGTGCGCGCGCGGCGCAGCCGGGCCGCTTGATCCGCCTCCATCACCCACCGATTGCCCCACGTGCAAGAACTCCCCAGCTTCATCACCAACTCACCCGCCGCCACGCTGTTGCTCGCCGCGATGGTGATCGCGAGCCTCGTCGGCCTCTACGTGGCACCGGGCTGGCTCGACCGCAATCTGTTTCGGCCGCACTGGCTGTTGCCGCGCCGGGAGTACCCCACGCTGATCACCAGCGCGTTTCTTCACGCCGACCTGCCGCACCTGCTCTTCAACGCCTTCACCTTCTGGGCGTTCGGCTTTTCGCTGGAGCGCGCCATGGGCACGCCGGGCTTCGTCGCGCTCTACTTCTTCGGCTTGCTGGTGAGCGACCTGGGCACCTTCTTCCGGCACCGTGACAACCCGGTCTACCAGTGCCTGGGCGCGTCGGGCGCGATCCTCGCGGTGCTGTTCGCGTCGATCCTCTACTTCCCCTCGGCCAGCCTGTTCATTCTTCCAGTCCCGGTGCCCATCCCTGCGCCCTTGTTCGCGGTGGGCTACCTGGCCTACAGCTACTACGCGTCACGCCAGGGCCGGGGCCGCATCAACCACGACGCACACCTGTCGGGCGCACTCGCCGGCATCGCCTTCGTGGCGGTGACGGCGCCCGAGGTGCTGGGCGACGCGTTTCGCCATTTCATGGGCTGAGGTTGCGATGAACAAATCGTCGGGCAAGGGCGGTCTCGTTTATTCCACCGAAGGGGGCCACATGTGCCCCGACTGTCGGCAGGCGGTGTCGGCCTGCGTGTGCAAGCAGGCTGCTTCAACACCCGCCGCGGGCGACGGCAAGGTGCGCGTCAGCCGCGAGACCAAGGGCCGTGGCGGCAAGGCCGTGACGCTGGTTCGCGGGGCGCCGCTGGATGCTGCAGCGCTGCTGGCATTCGGCAAGCAGCTGCGCACCCACTGCGGCACGGGGGGCACGGTCAAAGAAGGCGTGATCGAGTTGCAGGGCGACCACTGCGAGCGGGTGATGGCGTACTTGCAGTTGCAGGGGTGGAAGGTGGTGCGGGCGGGAGGGTGACGGGCACCCTCTGCAGGCGGCCTCGCCCATCGTTGACAACCTGACCACAGCCCCAGGACTCAAGCGCAAAGAAGCAAGGGTCACCGATGGCGCCGTCGACCTCACCATACAGGGTGAACCCATCGAAAGGCGAGAACGTGACCATCTTCAGACCCTGTGACGCAGGTCTGTGGGATGAAACGATGGCCTTCGGCCCCAAGCTCCACGGAACCGGCCCGATCCAGACTTGCCTTGACTTGCCGTCCACCGGTGGGCGTGACCGCGAAACGGCAGACGGTATGGCGATCCCTTATGGCTCCATTCGGCCAGGAGCAGTCCTATGGATCGCTACTCTCACTGTCTGCTCTGCTGGTTGCGGCTTCTGACGCTCGGCGGCGGAACAGCTCTGGGAGCCCAAGCGTGAGCGAACATTGAGACCTGCCCTACAGACATGGCCATTGACCATCGGCGTTGGCTACGCCCATGTCTTCTTGCCGATGCCGCGTATGGCCGAATGATCTGACATCAGGATGTGATGCTGGCAGAAGAAGAGGGCGTGACGTGGCGGCGCACGGACTGGGCAGGGTTTACGGCGGCGGCAGGCCGACAAACATGCCGTTGCCCAGGAGCCGCAGGCCATCGCTGGAGATCCGGAGCGATCCGGCTTGCCCGCCGAACGGTGAGGTGCCGAATGCCGGCCCGACCCACTGGAACTGCTCCGTGCCATCGAGTGCGTACAAGCGCAGGGTGTCGCCAGACACCGTGACATACCGACCGTCGGTGAGGAACTCGAGGTCGGTCGAAGCCATCGCTGGGTTGGGAGGGCCGCCATCCGTCCACGCCAGGCTTGTGCCGTTGAAGACTGCCTGCTTGAAGTTCATTCCGTTGTAGTAGCTGTGAATCACTTTACTGCCATTGGGATGAGGGGCGAAATCCAGCAGTGACGATGGGGGAGTCTCCGCTGGTGTTTGCGTGACGGAGGCGTAGACGCGGTTAGATGAGTTGGCGCGAAGCTGGATGCGTGAGGTGCTCAAAAACCCGCCGGTGATGCCCATGTCGGCCGAATAAATGACGCCGCTGCGAGCGGTCTCGAACGCGGTGTAGGCCCAGGCGTGAAAGCCAATCACCCGGCCGACCAGAGCACCGCTCTCCGCATTGAGGATCGGAGTGATGATCTGGCCGCCCCCGGACGGCTCATTCGCTTGGTTCAGCACCAGCACGGGTTGCCCAGCCACCCGCGAGAACACCATGTGCCCCGCCCTTCGGAGATACAGCGCGTTCGACCCGGGGAGTTGGCCGCTCACCTGAAAGGTATCGAGATCGATGATCGCAATGCCTGCGTCCGAGCCGCTTGCTCCTTTCATAGCAAAAAGCGTGCGACCGTCGTCACTGATGGTGAGCGAGGTGACCGCAACCGAGGGCAAGGTAATCGTGCCCACGCGTACACCTGTGTGGAAGTGCTGGGCAGCAATCGTGCTTCCGTACGCGACGTATACCAGTGGTCGAATCGGATCCGAAACCAAACGCGCTCCCCCAAAGGTCCCAAGAGGCTCGGCAAGTTGGGCGGCGGGTGCAGCGCTGCTCTTGAAGAAGCCGACGCGCACGGTCTCACCACTCACCGCTGTACTGCCGTTAGACCGCACCGTCACTGTCGCAAGGTACGCCCCATCTTCCAGGGTGGAGGGGTCAGCGGAAAGCATCAACGCCTCGCCGATGGAACCTGACGGCGTGACGCTCAGCCAAGCCGCATCGCTGCTGGCCACCCAGCCCGGAGACGTGCCAGTGGCCTCGCTGATGGTGACACTGTGGGACAAGCGTTGCGCACCGGGTACCGCAGCGAAGGCGATGCCACGCTCCGAGGCTTCGAGGAAGGGGGCTGGCGCGGCCGGCCTCACGGTGTAGGTCACGTTGACCTGCCGAGGGCTGCCAGCCGTTTGGCGGCTGCAGGCCGCGTCGTAGCAGGCGCGAACAGTAATGGTGTCGGTGTAAACGCCGGGGGACAGCCACGCGGAATACTTGGGCGTCACCGTGAGTTCGCCAGTGGTCTCACCGGTGGTCGAAAAAACTGACGTGTCGATGCCTTGATCGGTGTACTCGATGAAGACAGTCACGGGGGATTGGACACCCGTCAGCGACCCCGGGATGGACTGCGACGGAATCTCATCGCCAATTTCGGCCTCGAATACAAGGTTGCTACCCGCCACGGTCAAGGTGGCTTCAGGTGCACCGCTCCCACCGCCTCCACCGCCGCCGCAAGCGCCAAGAAACGCTGCAACCAGCAGCAAGATTGACACGCGCAGGCCGCGCGCCGTTCTGATCGTCGATGCCATTCACCCTCTCCCTCTTTCTTCTGAATCTTGGCAATGAGTCTTGATTTCTCCGCGACTGCCTGCGACCGCATCGGAGGCTGCCGGCTGCAGATTAAATCATCTCTGCTCGCCTCCCGCATTGCGTGATTTTCTGAATCGCAGCGGCGTTGATGTAGTCACCACGCTAAAAGATTCGCAACCGGCTGCGCAGCGGTCGGTCGAGATGCGCATGCGAACGAGGGCATTGGGTGGGGGGCGGTCTACCGAATCGCTGGCGCTTTTTGTTCGGAGTACGCATCGGCGCCAGCACCGTGCTGTGCTCATCCTCCTTCGACAAGGCCTTTTTTCGTCCTGAGCCGAGTCGAAGGGTCAGGCGATCGAACTCTGGCTGAGGCACGTCGCTAGTCAGGCGGGCCTTGGAGCACGTCGCACGCCGAACCCCTCCGGCCGCTCGCCCTTTCAGTCGTCGCAGCCCTGCTTGTTGTCGTCTCGGTCCTTGCACGGCACCTCGCGGCATTTGCCACAACAAGGTGCGGGCGGCGGGCAGCAACGGTCGTCGATGCAGGGCTCGCAGCAGCAACGTGGCTTGGGCTGCGGCTTCGGCGCAGGCTTGGGCTTGTCGTCGTCGCAGCCTTCATCAGGCTCGGGCTCGCTCGGTGTGCAGCCGGGGCACGGTGCGTATTCCACGGCAGGAGCGTCCAGCGTCGGGTCGATCACAAAGCTCAGGCCGCCCACCACGATGCCTTCGGCGAGCACGAGCACGCTGATCGTCGTGGCGCCCGCATCGGCCAGCTCGGCCGCGCTGAAGTCGCGCCCGCTCAGCAGCACCGGGCGGATCTCGCGGGCATCGCGAGGGCCGAGCGTGAACGCACCGCCGCCCGGGTTGTTGAAGCGCATGGCCCAGCCGCCCGCGGCGAGCAACGGCGGCAGCACGGCGCGCACTTCCATGCGGGCGGTCTTAGCAAATGGGTTGTGCGCCCAGAACTTGCGGTTGCAGAACGCCGCCTCCAGCGCGCAGCGGCC
>JACMKJ010000610.1 GCA_014380155.1 Rhizobacter sp.
AGGCTGGCGCCGCCCTGGACGTTGACCCGCACCGAGCGCGCCGTGGGCGCCCACAGGCGCAGCGTCGGCGTGCCGTCACCGGCGAAGCTCGCACCCAGCGTCTGGGTGGTGGCACTCGCCGCGTAAACGTCGTCGAGCACGCCCTGGGTTTGCACCTGCGTGGCCCCGGCCGGCTTGCCGTTGAGCCAGCGCACGACCACCAACTGGCCCTTGAGCAACTGCCGCGCGTTGGCCGTGCCCGGCACGGTGAAGGCCGGCGCCGTGGCCAGGTGGCGGAAGCGCGCCTGCAGGTCGGCACTCAGGCTGTCGGAGGTGAGCGGAAAGAAGCCGTCGGCACCGCTGACACCGCTGTTGGAGTCGACAGCGATGCCGCCGCTGGCCGCGTGGTACAGCCTGAACTCACCCGCTTGCGTGGCGCCCGGCCAGACCAGCGTGCCGGTCGACAACCACATCGCACGCGACGCATTCAGGCTGATGCCGTTGGCCGCCGCCTCGTTGGCGTAGGTGGCGCAGTCACCCGACTTGAGCCAGATCTGCTGGCCGCGGGTGGTGATGTCGCTGGCGATGGTCGCGCGGCGGTCGCAGTCCATGTCCTTGATGGTGTCGGTGCCGTTGGTGCCCTTGTTGAGCACGAAGTCGAAGGTGGTCTTGCTGGTGTCGAGCCGGATGTCGACGTACGCGCCGTAGCCATCGGTCCGCTCAAAGACGAAGCGCGGGTTGCCCGGCCAGCCGGTCGAGGGCGTGGTCGGGCCGTTCCAGGAGTAAACCGCCCAGTTGGTGTAGATCGCATCGGGGCGCTGGTAGTGCACTCGCAGCGTTCCGGCTTCCAGGCCGGCAGGCGGACTGGTCGTTCCGCCACCACCACCACCACCGCCGCCGCCGCATGCCGCCAGCCCCGCCGCCAGGGCGCAGCCGCCCATCCAGCGCGCAAGGCGCCAGGTCATCAGTTTCATGTGGGTCTCCTGCGCGCCGTCGAGGGCGCGCTTGATCAGGTCAAAGGGTTTGGAGAATTTCGCGGCGTTTTTGCTGGTACTCCGCCTCGCTGATCAAACCCTGCTCGAGCAGGCGTTTGAGTCCGCGCAGGCGTTGTTCCTGCTCTTGGTAGAAACCGTTGTCGCGCGCCGGTGCGGCGGGTGCCGCAGGCGCAGAAAGAGGGGCCACGGCGGCAGCAGCGCCGAGCGGCAGCGCTTGCCAGTCTTTGCGACGGGCCTGGCCGGTGGCGCTTTGCAGCGTCACCTCGCTGGCTCGTGTGCGTGTGCCGTAGTTGAACTTGGGTGGGATGCGGGTGCCGATCCAGGCGCCCATGAACTCGAGCCGAGCGTCTTGCACGACCACATGAAGCTGTTCCGATTGCACGAACAGCCGCGCCGTCAGCCCGGTGGCGGGCGCCAGCACGTTGTCGCCACGGCGCGTGGTGCTCAGCAGCAGCAGGTCTTCGCCCGGCTCTGCCGCAGCCAGAGCTTGCGACAGCGGCTCGATCAGGTCGCCGATTTCGTCGGTGACGAAGAGCGGCTGCGACTTGCTCTTGATGAGCACACGCAACGAGGCCAGCAGCGAGCGCAGCTGCTCGGGCGGCAGCACACGCGGGTGCTGGTTGGGCTCGCTGCCCGCTTCGCGCGGAACACGCTGCACCTGGCTGAACTCGCCGATCTGCCACAAGCGTTTCGGCGCATCGGCGGCGAAGGCGGGCGTCAACAGACCGGTCAGGCTGACCAAGACAACGGCCTCTTGCAGCCAGGCTCCAAAGTGACTACGCATGCTGCCTCCGTTCACAAATCGTCAAGCGCGCGCGACGCGCCGATCAGCGCCGGCGACACGTCGGCATTGACCACGAACACCGGGATGGTGGCCAGGTAGGCCCGAAAGCGCCCCTTGCTCTCGAAGCGCTCGCGAAAGCTCGACGCCAGAATGCGCGCGCCCAGCCGCGGCACGATGCCGCCACCGATGTAGACCCCACCGCGCGCACCCAGCGACAACGCCAGGTTGCCGGCCATGGTGCCGAGAAAGCTGAAGAACAGCGCTTCGGCCTGCACACATTGCGGGTCGCTGCCGGCTTGCGCAGCCGCCGTGATCTCGGCCGCCGTGCGCGCCTGCACCGGCACCGCCGCCACCTCGCACAAGGCTTCGTACAGGTTCGACAAGCCCGGCCCCGACAGCACCCGCTCGGCCGACGCGTGGCCGAAGCGGCGTCGCAGGCACTGGATCACCGCGTCTTCGACCTCGTTGGTGCCGGCCAGCGTGACGTGACCGCCCTCCCCGTTCAGCGGCACGCTCGCATGCAGGCGATTCGCCGGCAGCAGGCCCGAAACACCCAGGCCGGTGCCAGGACCGAGCAAGGCCAACGGCGCATCGGGTGCGGGCTCGCCGCCGCCCACCTTCAACAGGTCGGACCACGACAAGGCCGGCAGCGACAAGGCCAGCGCCGTGAAGTCGTTGATCACCAGAAAGCGCTCAAGCCCCAAGGCCTGCTGCACACCCGAGATGGAGAACGACCAGTCGTGGTTGGTCATCTGCACGTGGTCGCCCACGATGGGGTTGGCGATGCCGATGGCACACCAGCGCGGCGTCGGCTTGGCGTGCGACTTCAGGTAGTGCTGCATGGCGTGCAGCAGCGACTCGTAGTCGGCGCAGGGGTAGGTGGCGATGTCGCTCAAGGGGGCTTGGCGGCTGTCTTGCCATGCCAGGCGGGCGTTGGTACCGCCGATGTCGCCCAGCAGGCGCGGGAAATGGTTGTTCGAGTTCAAGCCAGGTCTTTCTGTAATCAGACTACAAAGCAAAACTGTACGCCCATCAACAAATGAAGTCCATGCTTTTGCACCTCGGGAGAAACACGAACTAGGGTTTCACCAGGTATGTGGTTGGGGTAAACCCGCTTTTTTAGGCTGTAGTTCAGCTACTAAAGTCCCGTCACTTCGCGGAAGCGACAAGGTATGTAGTCAAGCTACGTTGCCTCTTGAGTCATCTCGGCAACCCGGTGTAGACCCGATTTCCCCCAACCGCCGAGCCACCGGGTTCAACGAAACCTGGAGTTCGGCACCCCAGCAGCAAAGCAATGAGGAGTCAGTCGATGAGGAACAAATTCAAACTGCTCGCCGTGGCCGCGGCGACAGCAAGCACCCTGGGGGCGACCTCAGTGCAAGCCCAGGGCGTGGAATTCCACGGCTACCTGCGCACGCAGGTCGGCACCACCAGTGAAGGTGGCAACCTGCAGTGTTTCGGCGGTGACGGCGTCTGGCCGATCCGCGCCAAATACCGCCTCGGCAACGAGTGCGACACCTACGGCGAAGCCATGGTCGTGGCCCCCTTCGGCAAGGCCGATGGCGCCTGGGCCAAGTACAGCCTGATGTTGGCGCTGCAAGAGAAAAACGCCACCGACTACGAAGACGTGCAAAGCGGCAACTTCAACATCGCCAGCCGCCAGAACTTCGTTCAGGCCGGCGGCTTCTTCGGTGACCAAGGCGCGCTCTCCGACGCCAAGGTGTGGTTAGGCAAGCGCTACTACAACCGCCACGACATCCACATCAACGATTACTTCTACTGGAACAACAGCGGCCCCGGCGCTGGCCTGGAAGACATCAACGCAGGCCCGGTGAAGCTCGCTTTTGCCTACCACCAAACCGGTGGCAACGGCAACGCCCGGGGCGACGTGGTCGGCAAGCGTTACAGCACCCGTTTCTATGACATCAACGTCAACCCGAACGGCAAGCTCGAAGGCGAAGTCGTGTTCCTGAAGGGCAGCTCGGCTGACGAAGCCGCCACCACCGGCAGCGGCACCATGCTGTTCCTGGAGCACACCCAGACCGGCCTGCTCGGCGGTTTCAACAAGATTGCAGTCGTATTCGGCCGCAAGCTGGGCAGCGGCTTCGAATGGCTGCCCACCAACCAGGGTGGCGGCGATGCCCAGGGCAGCTCGTTCCGCATTCACGACCAGTTCTTCTTCGACCTGACCGGCACCAACATCACCGGCATGTTCACCGCCAGCTACGGCCGGGCCAACTTCGGCGGCGACGACAACACCTGGACCAGCGCCGGCATTCGCCCGCAGTACAACTTCAACGACAACTTCAGCATTGCCGTCGAAGCAGGTTACGACGCCGGCAAGACCGACACCGGCATCAAGCCCAAGATCGCCAAGCTGACCGTGGCTCCGCAGATCTCGCTGGCCAAGGGCTTCTGGGCCCGCCCGGTGTTCCGCGCCTTCGTCACCTACGCCAAGTGGAACGACGACGCACGTTCGCAAGCCGGTGGCGGTAGCACGAGCATTGGCCCGAATGGCGTGTTCGGCGACAAGCGCAACGGCATGACCTACGGCCTGCAGGTTGAATCCTGGTGGTGATCGGCTCAACATCGTGGCGTGCGGGGGGAGCGCCACTTTGTTGAACGCTCGCTGACAGTCAAGCGACAGAGCATGCGGGCAGGCACACCGGAGCCCTTTCATCCGGTGTGCCTGCCTTCAATGCCTTGGGCACCTCGTGTGCCCAAGGCATTGAACCCGGTTCCCAGAAGTCGAATCACGTGAACACCACTACAACAACCGCAAGACCCACCGCCGCCGACTGGTCACGTGGCGGCGTGATCTACCAGATCTACCCGCGCAGCTTTGCCGACAGCAACGGCGACGGCGTGGGCGACCTGCCCGGCATCATCGACAAGCTGCCCTACGTGGCCAGCCTGGGGGTCGACGCGATCTGGATCTCGCCCTTCTTCAAGTCGCCGATGAAAGACTTCGGCTACGACATCGCCGACTACCGCGAGGTCGACCCGCTGTTCGGCAC
>JACMKJ010000611.1 GCA_014380155.1 Rhizobacter sp.
CGGCGCAGTTGTTGCCCGGCGACGGCACCCGGCCGTGGCGTGCGCTGCTGCGCGTACAGGCCGGCGCGCAGCCTGTCGACGTGAGCCAATTGCGCACTGCGCTCGCCGATCTGCCCGGCACCCAGGTTGTCAACATCGCCGATGAACTCAGCGGCATGTACACCCGCTACCTGCACGAGGCCACCGTGCAGGCGCTGCTGGGCGCGCTGGCGGTGTGTCTGTTGCTCGCCTTGCACCTGCGCTCGTGGCGGCGGCTCTGGCGCATCGCCCAGCCGATCGTCGCGGCGGTGCTGATCGTGCTGGCGGTGATGAGCGCGAGCGGTGTCGCCCTGGGCATCCTGCACCTGGTGGGGCTGTTGCTCACGGTCGCCATCGGCTCCAACTACGCGCTCTTCTTCGACCAGCTGCGCAGCCAGCAAGAAACGCAACCCGACGGCTCGCCGGTGACGGGCATCGACAATGACACCTTGGCCTCGCTGGCGCTGGCCAACCTGACCTCCGGCGTGTCTTTCCTGTTGCTCGCGTTTTCGAGCATTCCGGCGCTCTACGCCGTGGGCCAGGTGGTGGCCCCGGGCATCGTGATCAGCCTGCTGTTGTCTGCGGCTTTCATCCCTCTGGCCAAGCGGTGATTTCCAGGGCTTGCGCCTGGGGCCTTGTGCAAAAATCAAGGTCGTTTCAGCCCACCTCGCGCATGCCGTCTCCCACGTCCTTGATGCCCTCTGCCAGCCCGGTGCGCTGGTACGCGCCGACCTTGGTCAAGGCCAGCGTGGCATGCCATCTGGGGGCCGGTGCGGCGGTGCTGGCCGAAGCAGCGCTGTGGCCGTGGTCGCTGAGTGCGGTGGCGATCGATCACGCGCTGCTGGTGGGAGCCGGCTTGTGGCCGCGTTCCACCTGGCTCGGCAGCAACCTGCGCCGCCTGCCCGAGGCGTCGGCGCAACGTGGCGAGGTCTCGATCACCATTGACGACGGCCCCGACCCCGACGTCACCCCCGCCGTGCTCGACATCCTCGATGCCCACGGCGCGCACGCCACCTTCTTTTGCATCGCCAGCCGCGCCGCGCAATACCCGCAGTTGTGCCGTGAGATCGTCGCGCGTGGCCACAGCGTGCAAAACCACAGCCACCGGCACTCGCACACCTTCTCGCTGTGGGGGCCACGGGCGTTCGCTCGCGAGATCAGCGTGGCGCAGGGCACGCTGAGCCAGATCACCGGACAGCGGCCTGTTTTTTTTCGTGCACCGGCCGGCTTGCGCAACCCGTTTCTCGCGCCTGTGCTCGACCAGCAAGGCCTGCAGCTCGTGAGCTGGACGCGGCGCGGCTTCGACACCGTCTACACCAACCCCGCTGGCGTGCTGGCCCGGCTCACCCAGGGATTGAGCGCGGGCGACATCCTCCTGCTGCACGACGCCAACTCGAAAATCGCACCCAGCGGCAAGCCTGTGGTGCTCGAGGTGTTACCCGATCTGTTGCGCCTCATCGAGCAAGCCGGCTTGCGCCCGGTCACGCTGCCGGAGGCCTTGGCATGAGCCGCGCGGCCCCCGCTCATCAACACTGGTCGGCCTTGCGCCAAGCCGCCAGCCAGCCCTATCGCCAGGCCGGCCCCTTTGCATGGCGCTTTGCGCACGGCAAGCTGGGTTTCGACCCGGTGTTCCAACACCTGCTGAGCCAGGGACTGATCGCACCGCGCGCCCGCGTGCTCGACATCGGCTGTGGCCAGGGCCTGCTTGCCAGCCTGCTGCGCGCCTGCACGCTGCTGGCCCAGCAAGGGCAGTGGCCGAGCCAGTGGGCGGCGGCGCCGGCGGCGGTGCGTGTGACCGGCATCGACCTGCGCCCGCGCGACATCGAGCGCGCCAAGGCCTCACTCGGTGATGCCGCCGAGTTCGTGTGTGGCGACATGCGCCTGATCCCATTTCCAGAGGCCGACACCGTGGTCCTTCTCGACGTGTTGCACTACATCAACGTGGCTGAACAAAACGAGGTGCTGGTGCGCGTGCGCCGCGCCTTGCCGCCCCATGGAACCTTGCTGCTGCGGGTGGGGGATGCCACCGCCCGGCTGGGCTTTCGCTTCAGCCAGTGGGTCGACACCGTCGTGGCCTGGGCACGCACGCGCCGCGTGGTGCCGCTGGCCGGCCGCCCTCTGGCCGAGTGGGTGGCGCAGCTGGAGTCGCTTGGGTTTGACGTTTGCAGCCAACCCATGAGCCGCGGCACGCTGTTTTCCAATGTGTTGTTGGTGGCCAAGGTGCGTAGCGCATGAAACCCGTTGCCATTTCTGCGAGCACGCTAAGCACCGCACTCGGTGCGGGCCGCACCACCAATCTCGAAGCCTTGCAGGCGCAGCGCACCGGCCTCGCGCCCGTGACCTTCATGGATCTGCCGCTGCCCACCTGGGTGGGTGAGGTGGCGGGGGTTGATGCAGTCGCACTGCCCGAGGCACTGAGCGAGTTCGATTGCCGCAACAACCGCCTCGCCTGGCTGGGCTTGCAGCAAGACGGTTTTGTCGACGCGGTGGCCGCAGCGCGGGCGCGCTGGGGTGCTGGCCGTGTGGGTGTGTTCCTTGGCACCAGCACCTCGGGCCTGTTGCAGACCGAGCTGGCCTACCGGCGGCGCGGCGCGAACAGCGCGCTGCCGGCCGACTTTCTCTACGGCCCCACCCAGAACACCTACTCGGTGGCCGGCTTCGTGGTGCGCGCGCTGCGGCTGCAGGGCCCGAGCTGGGTGGTGTCGACCGCGTGTTCGTCCAGCGCCAAGGTGTTTGGCACGGCGGCACGCATGATGGAGCTGGGGCTGATCGACGCGGCCGTGGTCGGCGGGGTCGACAGCCTGTGCCTGAGCACGCTGTACGGATTCAACTCGCTGGAGCTGTTGTCCGACGAGATCTGCCGGCCCTGGGACGCATCGCGCAAGGGTTTGTCGATCGGCGAAGCGGCCGCGTTCGCTCTGCTGGAGCGTGAGGTCGACACACCCGAAGGCTGGCTGCTCGGTGTGGGCGAGAGCAACGACGGGTATCACATGAGCACACCCCACCCCGAAGGCGCGGGCGCCATCGCCGCCATGCGCGCCTCGCTGGCCGACGCGCAGCTGCAGCCTGGCGACATCGACTACATCAACCTGCACGGCACGGCCACGCCCAGCAACGACGCCGCCGAAGACAACGCGGTGCGCAACGTGTTCGGCACTGCCACACCTTGCAGCTCGACCAAGGGCGCGACTGGCCACACCCTGGGCGCGGCCGGTGGGGTGGAGGCGCTGGTGGCGTTGCTGGCGCTGGAGCATGGCCTGTTGCCGGCGGGGCTCAATGTGCAAACGCGTGACCCGGCCTTGTTGATGAACTACCTGCAAGACAACCGCAGCGCGAGCGTGAAGCGCGTGCTGTCGAATTCATTCGGGTTTGGTGGCTCGAATGCCAGCCTGGTGTTTGGAGCTGCGGCATGAGCGGCTTGCGCGTGTGGGTGCAAGGTGTTGGCTTGCTCGGGCCTGGCATGAGCTCTTGGGCCAGCTCGCAAGAGGTGCTGCGCGGGGCGCTCGCCCATGTCAACGTGCCGACCGTGTTGCCCGTGCCGGTGCGCCTGCCGGCGGCCGAGCGGCGGCGTGCGGGTGCCGCCGTCAAGTTGGCGATGGCCGTGGCCGACGAAGCGGTTGCGCAAGCGCAGGTCGACCCTGCTGTGCTGGCGACGGTGTTCAGCTCCTCCAGCGGCGAGTGTGCCAACTGCGACGCGATGTGCGTGGCGCTGGCAATGCCCACCCCGGTGGTGTCGCCAACCAAGTTCACCAACTCGGTTCACAACGCATCGTCGGGGGCCTGGCACATCGCGGTGGCGAGCCGTGCGCCGTCGACCAGCCTGTGCGCCTTCAACGGCAGCTTCGGCGCCGGCCTCATCGAAGCCGCCTCCAACGTGTGTCTGAGCAAAGAGCCGGTGCTGCTGGTGGCGAGCGACTCACCCTACCCCGAGCCCCTGCATTCGGCGCGGCCCTTGCCCGACCACTTTGGCGTGGCGCTGTTGCTCACGCCTGCCGCCACCGAGCGCTCGTTGGCCGTCTTGAACATCCAGCTCGCCAGCTCGCAGCCGGGCGCCCGCGCACTCGCATCGGCCCCGCTCGAGACCTTGCGACGTGTCATTCCCGCCGCTGCGGCCTTGCCGCTGCTGGTGGCGCTGGCGCAGGGCAAGCAGCAGCACGGGCTGGTGGTCGACTACCTGCCCGAGATGGGCTTGCACGTCGACCTGGAGCCCCTGGCGTGACGATCACGCAGCTCGACCATGCCGGCATTGCCGCGCTGATCCCGCACAGCGGCAGCATGTGCCTGCTCGACCGGCTGGCACAGTGGGATGCGCAGCACATCGTCTGCATCGCCACCAACCACCGTGACGCCGATCACCCGCTGCGCACCCGCAGCGGCCTGCTGTCGCCCTGCGCCATCGAATACGCCGCGCAGGCGATGGCGCTGCACGGCGCGCTGATCGGGCAGGAGGCCGGCACGGCTGCGAGCCCCGGCTTTCTGGCCAGTGCGCGTGGTGTGCAGCTGAACGTGTTGCGGCTCGATGACCTGCCCGTGGTTGACACGCCCGACGAGCTGCGCATCGAAGCCACCCGCCAGAGCGGCGATGCGCGGCAGATTCTTTACGCCTTCCAGGTCAGCCACGCCGGCCGCCCGCTGGCTCTCGGGCGCGCGGCGGTGGTGCTCAACACGCCTTTGGCCTCATGACGACAGACACCACTGCCCCTGCAAAACGCGCGCTGGTCACCGGCGCGAGCGGCGACCTCGGTCGCGCCATCGCGCTGCGCTTGGCGCGTGATGGCTTTCACGTCATCGTGCACGCCAACAGCCGGCTCGCCGCCGCGCAAGATCTGGTGACGCAGATCGAAGCCGCGGGAGGCCGGGCCGAAGCGGTGGCCTTCAACGTGACCGATCGCGACGCGGCGCAGCTCGCGCTGGCCGCGCTGCTGCAAGCGGGGCCGGTGCAGGTGCTGGTCAACAACGCCGGAACCCACAGCGACGCCGCCTTTCCCGCGCTGACGCAGCCGCAGTGGCAAGGTGTGATCGACGTGTCGCTCAACGGTTTTTTCAACGTCACACAGCCGCTCACGATGCCGATGATCCGCACCCGCTGGGGCCGCATCATCAACATCTCGTCGATCGCCTCGCTCACCGGCAACCGCGGGCAGGTCAACTATGCCGCCGCCAAGGGCGCGCTCAACAGCGCCACCAAGGCGCTCTCGCTGGAGTTGGCAAGCCGCGGCATCACCGTCAATGCGGTGGCGCCGGGCATCATCGATTCGGGCATGGCCGAGGGCACCTTCGACCAGGCGACCATCGACCGCATGGTGCCGATGAAGCGCGCCGGGCGGGCCGACGAGGTGGCCGCGCTGGTGGCATTTCTGGCGTCGGCAGAGGCCGGCTACGTCACCGGGCAGGTCATCTCGATCAATGGCGGGATGGCCTAGGCTCGCTCGAACAGCAACACCGCGTTGGTCCCGCCAAAGGCAAACGAGTTGCTGATCGCTGCGTTGAGCTGAGGCGCAGCCAGCCCTGTCTCGGTGACGAGGTTCATGCGGCAAGCCGGGTCGACCTCGCTGCAGTGGGCGTTGGGCGGCAGTTGCCGCTGGTGCAAGGCCAGCACGGTGATGGCGGCCTCGAGCGCACCGGCGGCGCCCAGCAGGTGACCGTGCAGGGCCTTGGTGGAACTCACCCGCAGCTGATCAAAATCACTGCCCCACACCTCGGCGAGCGCGTCGCGCTCGATCACGTCGCCAATGCGGGTGGCCGTGCCGTGGGCGTTGCAGTAACCCACGTCGCGTGGCTGCAGGTCGGCGCGGCGCAAGGCAGCGCGCAGTGCGCGGGCTTGGCCGGGCACGTCGGGTTTGGTCAGGTGGGTGGCGTCGCAGCTGATGCCCCAACCAGAGAGCGTGGCGTAGACACGTGCACCGCGGCGCTTCGCGCGCTCGGCGGATTCGAGCACCAGGAAGGCCGCACCTTCGCCCAGCGCAAAGCCGCTGCGGTCGGCGGCAAACGGGCGCACCGCGCCGGCTGCTGCACCGGGCTCGAAGCTCGCCATGGTCTGCATGGCCTGCCAGGCCAGCACCACACCGGGCACGATCAGCGCTTCGGTGCCACCGACGAGGGCCACGTCGACTTCGCCGCACTGCACCGCCTTGGCTGCTTCGGCAATCGCCACCGCCGACGAAGCACAGGCCACCGCATAAGTGAGCACCGGGCCGAGCACGTGCTGGCGCATCGCCACGTGGGCGGCCGGCGCGTTGGGCATGAAGGCTGGCACGGTGAGTGGGGGTACACGCCCGTTGCTGCTGCGGTAGGCCGCTTCGAGCGAGCCTGCGCCGCCCATGCCGCAACCCACGTACACGCCAACCCGCTCGGGGTCGGCATCCAGCGAGCCGGCATCTTTGACGGCCAGGTCGGCTGCGGCCACCGCCAATTGGCTGACGCGGTCGACGCCCGCGAGCTGCAGTTTGGTGAACCAGCGCGACACATCGAAGGCCACGGTGGCCGCGGCAGTGGGCTTGGGCAGATCGGGGAAAACGGCTTGGACCGCCGACTTGCCGCGCATCAGAGCGGCAAACACCGCATCGGGCGTGTCGCCGTGGGGAGAGACGACACCCAGGCCGGTGACGGCGATGGGGGTGTTGAAGCTCATGCCGTGGTTTGAGCCGCCTTGACCCGGTCGACCACCACCGCCAGCTCGGCCAGGGTGTCGACGTTGGAGTCAACGTCGGGCAGGTTGATGTGGAAGTGGTCTTCCACGGCGAAGAGAAATTCGACCAGCGCGAGCGAATCGAGGCCTTTTTCGCGCATGGAGGTGTTCGGGTCCAGCTCCGTCGGGGCGATGCCGTACTTCTCTTGAATCAAATCCTGCAGTTCTTTCAGCGAACTCATCGTGAAACGCCCCTGTGTCTGTCTCTGTCTGTCGTCAACCGGGCTGGGCGGCTGGCCGCATGTGCGGCGCGCACTCGCCAAAAACCCGGTTCTCCCTCGTGCGGCCGCCGGTTTCGGCCCCTCGAATCAGTGCGGGCTGATGATATCCGGTGCGGGTGGCCCGCCGGCAGCGGTACCGGCCCGCCCGCCCGGCCGCCAGCGCAGCGAGGGCACCGCAAAAGCGGTGCCCAGCAGGGCGCCGGCACCCACG
>JACMKJ010000061.1 GCA_014380155.1 Rhizobacter sp.
CAGCCCCACCCGTTCTCGCGCCACCGGCCGCGTGACGCTCGCCGACGTGGCGCGCGTCGCCGGTGTCAGCCCCATCACCGTGTCACGCGCCTTGCGCGGCGAACGTGCGGTCGACCCGGACCTGGTTGTCCGCGTCAGGGCGGCCGCCGACCGCCTAGGCTACGTGCCCGACCCGGCCGCGCGCGCGCTCGCCTCTGCCCGCAGCTCGCACGTGGCGGTGCTGATCCCTCTGCTCACCAACACGCTCTTCGTCGACCTGCTCGAAGCCGTGCACCGCACGCTGCTGCCCGCCGGCTACCAGACACTCATCGGCGTCACCCACTACGACCCGCTGGAAGAAGAGCTGCTGCTCAACAGCTACATGGCCCACCGCCCTGCAGGCCTGATCGTCACCGGATTCGACCGCACAGAGGCCAGCCGACGCCTCATCGCCGCGAGCCAGGTGCCGTGTGTGCACGTGATGGAAACCACCCGCGCCGCAGGTGTGCACAGCGTCGGCTTTTCGCAGGCCGAGGCCGGCCATGCGATCACCGCGCACCTGCTTGCGCGTGGTCGCAAGCGCATCGCGTTTGTCGCCGCCCAGCTCGACCCCCGTGTGATGCAGCGCGCCGAAGGTTACCGGCGCTGCCTGCGCGAGGCGGGGTGCTACGACCCCAAGCTGGAGCTGCTCAACCCGGAGCGCTCGTCACTGGCATTGGGTAGCCAGCTGTTCGAGCAGATGCTTCGCGCCCACCCTGATGTAGACGCCATTTTCTTCTGCAACGACGACCTGGCCCAGGGCGGGCTGCTGGCGGCGCTGCGGCTGGGTGTGTCGGTGCCAGGCAGGCTCGCGGTGGCGGGCTTCAACGACCTGAACGGCAGCGACCAGATGCTACCGCCGCTCACCACGGTGCACACGCCGCGCACCGAGATTGGCGAGGAGGCTGCACGCATGCTGCTCGCGTTGATGCGACGACAGCCGCTGGTACAGACGAGTGTCGATGTGGGGTATCAGTTGATCGTGCGCCGGAGCACCTGAGTCACTTGGCGATCAGATCGCCCGGCGCAAGCTGGGGCGCCACCTCGGCAGTCAACTTGGGCTTCTTCTCGCGCACCAGGTACGAATACAACACCGGCACCACCACCAGCGTCAGCAGCGTCGAAGTGATCACGCCACCAATGATCGCCCGCCCCATCGGCGCCTGGATCTCGCCGCCGTCGTTCAAGGCCAAGGCCAGCGGCAACATGCCGAACACCATCGCGCCGGTGGTCATCAAGATCGGCCGCATGCGCGTCAACCCGGCCTCGAGCACGGCGTCGGCCATGGTCGCGCCACGTTGCCTGGCATGGTTGGCAAAGTCGACCAACAGAATCGCGTTCTTGGTCACCAGGCCCATCAGCATCACCAGCCCGATCATCGAGAAGATGTTGAGCGTGGAGCCCCAGAACAACAAGGCCAGCATCACGCCGATGAGCGACAAGGGCAACGAGGCCATGATCGCGACCGGCTGCAGGAAGCTGCCGAACTGGCTGGCCAGCACGATGTAGATGAAGATCACCGCGAGCACCATCGCGCCCAGCATGGCCGTCATGTCGTCGGCCTGCTCCTTGGTGTCGCCGCCCACGTCGAAGCTGTAGCCGGGAGGCAGGTTGGTTTCTTTCACCAGCTTCTGCACGTCGGCACCCACGTCACCCGAGGGCCGGCCTTGCACACCGGCAAAGACAGCTTCGCGGCGCTGCAGGTTCTGGCGGCGGATCACATCGGGGTTCACCACCGCCTCGATGGTGGCCACGCTCTCCAGCGTGATGGGCGTGCCGTCTCTCGCAAACGCCACCGGCAGCAGCCGCATCTGCTCGACTCGCTCGCGCTGTGCTTCGGGCAGGCGCAGCAGCACCTGCACCTGCTCACCGTCGGGCGTGGTCCAGTAGGTGGAGATGTCGCCGTTGACATACGCGCGCAGCGAAGACGCCAGTTGCGGCGCCGTCAGGCCAAGCTCGCGCACGGCGCCCGGACGCAGTCGCACCGCGTAGGCCGGCAGGCCGGGCTTGGCCGACAAGTCCACGTCGACGATGCCGGGGATCTTTTTCACCTTCTCGGCAAAGTCTTTGGCGATGCGCGTGAGCCCCTCTGGGTCGCTGCCCAAGATGGCCACGTAGATCGGCCGGTTGAAACCGACCGCCGACTCCACACCCGGAATCTTGGCGATGGCCTCGCGGATCGCGTCTTCCACCTGCTTCTGCGAGCGCTTGCGCTTGCTGCGCTCGACCAGCCCGATGTTGAGCGTGGCCTGCGCGCGGCCCACGGCAAAACCGTTGCCCTGCCCGCCCACGTTGGTCGACACGGTTTTCACCTCGGGGAAGGTGGCGACGATCTCTTCGACCTGGCGCACTTTCTCGTCGCTGCGTGCGAGGCTCGAGCCGATGGGCATGCGCAGCGACAGTTGAGTGAAGCCCTGGTCGGTCTGCGGGATGAACTCCGAGCCCACCAGCGGCGTGAGCAGCAACGCGCCCACAAAGCTGGCCGCACCGATCCACAAGATCACCCCACGTGGCGACAGAAAGCGCAGGTAGCGTCGATCGGAGAACGCCCAGCGGATGAGCTTCTCGTACAGAACGTGCATTACATCGAGCGCATGGTCGGTACCCTGGATCAGCTGGCGGATGACGGGGAAGTTGCGCAGGCGAGTGCCCGGTGGGTCTTTCCACACCGCCGACAGCATCGGGTCGAGCGTGAAGCTCACGAACAGCGAGATCAGCACGGCCACCGTGACCGTCACACCGAAGGGAAAGAAGAACTTGCCGACAATGCCGCCCATGAAGGCCACCGGCGTGAACACCGCGCAGATGGCGAAGGTGGTGGCCATCACCGCGAGGCCGATTTCGTCAGTGCCTTCACGCGCGGCGGTGTGGTGGTCTTTGCCCATGTTCACGTGGCGCACGATGTTTTCTCGCACCACGATGGCATCGTCGATCAGGAGGCCGATGCACAGGCTGAGCGCCATCATCGTCATGAAATTGAGCGTGAAGCCGAAGGCATGGATGGCGATGAAGCTGGAGATCACCGCAATCGGCAGCGTGAGCCCGGTGATGATGGTGCTGCGCCAGGAGTGCAAGAACAAGAAGACGATTGCCACCGTCAGCAGCGCACCTTCGATCAGCGTGTGCTGCAGGCCGTTGAGCGAGCCTTTCACGAAGTCGCTGTTGGCGTAGATGAGCTGCATCTCCATGCCCGAGGGCAGGTTCTTCTTCACCTCTTCCATCGCCGCCTTGACGGCTTCTCCGGTGGCCACGATGTTGGCGTCTTGCTGCTTGAAAACGTTGAATGTGATGGCGCGCTGGCCGTTGATCCGCGAGAACGACTCGGGCTCTCGCTCACGCTCGACCAGCGTGCCCAGGTCGCCCAGCGTCACGGGTGCGCCGCCGCGGTGGCCCACCACCACGTCGACAAACTGCCTGGGGTCGCGCACCCGGCCTTCCACCCGCAGGATGGCGTCTTGCGTCGCATTGGTGAGCAGGCCCACCGGCTGGTCGCTGTTGGCCTGGGCGAGCGCCGTGCTCACCTGCGCCGGCGTGATGCCGTAGGCGCGCAGGCGTGCCGGGTCGAGGTCGATGCGCACCTCGCGTGTCGACAAGCCGGTGATGTCGATCTTGGCCACACCCTCGACACGCTGAAACCGCTTGCTGACGGTCTGGTCGGCCACGAGGGAGAGCTCGCGTGTGCTGCGCGTCTTCGAGATCAACGCCATCACGACAACCGGCTGGCTGTTGTCGTTGTCGAAGCGCGAGACCGTGGGCATCTTCGCGTCTCGCGGGAACGACGACTGCACCACGCCCAGGCGGTCACGCACGTCTTGCATCGCACGCGCCATGTCGGCGTTGAGCGTGAACTGCACGCTGGTCTGGCTGCGGCCTTCGTAGCTGCGCGAGGTGATCTGCTTGACGCCGGCAATGCTGTTGAGCGACTCCTCGATCACCTTGGTGATCTCTCGCTCCACCGCCTCGGGCGAGGCGCCGGGGTAGGCCACGTCGACAAACGCCACCGGTGGCGAGACGTCGGGCATCTGCTCCAGGCCGAGCTTGCTGTAAGAGAACAGCCCCAGCACGCACAGCGCGACCATCACCATGGTGGCGAAGACGGGGTTGTTGATCGCCACACGGGTCATCCACATGGTGCGCTCCTCACTTCTGGACCGAAGCGCCAGAGGCCGAGCCGGCCACCGACACCGACGCCGCAGACGCGCTCTTGGCCGCCACGACGGCCGCCTTGGCACCGTCACGCAGGTTGTCGAAGCGCGCCGCCAGCACCGTGGAGTCGGGCGTCAAACCTTGCAGCACTTCAACACGCGCCTGCACGTCGTCGCGACGCCCGGTGGTGACGGCCCGTCGCAGCAAGGCGCCACCTTCGATCACCCACACCTGCTCTTGCCCCGAGGTGCTGCCAATGGCCGAGGTGGGCAGCGTGAGGCGCTTGGACTCGTCGGCCAGCACCACCTTGCCCATGGCGTACTGGCCGGCGCGGAACTGCTCCTTGCGGTTGTCGAGCGACACCACCACGCCGATCGAGCGGGTGCCGGTCTCGGCCGCAGGGGCGATGCGTTCGATGCGGCCGGTGACAGGCTGCACCGAGCCTTCGACCGTGACCTGCACCGCCTGGCCGGCATTGAGTTGCGACACTTCGTGCGTACCCACCGTGCCAGCGAGTTCGAGCGACGACAGATCGACCACCGTCAGCAGCTGCTGCTCGGCACTGACCTTCTCGCCGGGCACCACGTGCCGCTTGCCGACGATGCCAGCGATCGGCGACACCAACGCCGCTTCTTTCACACCGAGCCGCACCGTGGCCAGCTGCGCCTGCACCGATTTGAGCTGCGCACGCGCCGCGTCCAGCCTGGCCTGCGACGACTGCAAGGCGGTCGGCGAAATGAAGTTCTGGCTGGCCAGGCCCACGTTGGCGGCGTGCTGGCGCTCGGCTTCGGCGAGCGACGCCTGTGCCGACTCGACGCTCGCGCTGCGCTCGGTGACGCGGCTTTGCAGGTCGGCCAGGTCGATGTCGCCCAGCAGCTGATCGGCTTTCACGCGGCTGCCCTCACCCACCCGCAGGCCGAGCAAGGTGCCGGCCGCCTTGGCCCGCACCACCGCCGTGCGCGGTGCCACCAGGGGGCCCGAGAACTCGATCACCAGCGGCATGCTCGCCATCGACGGGCGCACCACTTCGCTGGCCACGAATTCAAGCGGCACCTCCGGCTTCTTGCCGTCTTTGGACGGGGCGTCTTTGGCCCCGTTGCCCAAGCGCGGTACCACTGCCAGGCCGATGCCGGCCGCCACGGCCGCGACGACGAAACCGCCGACCCAAAGCCGCCGTTTTGAAATTCCCATCGTGCTCTCTCCTGCGAGCGATCACCCTCGTGGGGCAACGCCTTGTTGTGTGTCTGAAGCTGTCACGGGCGGCAGTCTAGGGGCCAGGTTCCCTTGGCCGACCGGTGCTGCGACAAACTGCAGATTGAAGGGGCCCAAGCGTGCCGGTGGGCGACGGGCGGGCCGAGCCAGGAGTTTAGGTGGGCGTTGCGCCCGGTGGCATCCCTAGCGCGGGATCAGGCGAGCCTGAACTTGGCCACTTCCGAGGCGAGGTCGACCGCCTGGTCCTTGAGCGACGAAGCGGCGGCCGCCGTCTGCTCCACCAGGGCGGCGTTTTGCTGGGTCATGCGGTCGAGGTCTTGCACGGCCGAGCCTACCTGGCTCACGCCGGCGCTTTCTTGCTTGGCGGCGATCGAGATCTCGCTCAGCAGGTCGCTCATGCGCTTGGCGTTGCCCACCAGTTCTTTCATGGTGTTGCCTGCACCTGCCACCACGCGCGAGCCCGAATCGACACGCTCCACGCTGCTGGTGATCAAACCCTTGATTTCCTTGGCGGCCTGCGCGCTGCGCTGCGCGAGGTTGCGCACTTCGCTGGCCACCACCGCAAAACCACGGCCTTGTTCACCGGCGCGGGCGGCTTCCACTGCGGCATTGAGCGCCAGGATGTTGGTCTGGAAGGCGATGCCGTCGATCACACCGATGATGTCGCTGATCTTGCTCGACGAGGCGTGGATCTCCTGCATGGTGATCACCACCTGGCCGATCACGTCGCCGCCATGGCGGGCCACGCCGGAATTGGCCACGGCCACCGTGGCAGCCTGTTGCGCGTTGTCGGCGGTGTTCTTGATGGTCGAAGAAATCTCCTCCATCGACGCGGCGCTTTGTTCGAGGCTGGAGGCGGTCTGTTCGGTACGGGCCGAGAGATCCATCGCCGCCGCGGCGATCTCGGTACTGGCGTGCACCATGCGGTCCGAGGAGCCACGCACTTTCGAGACGATGCCACGCAGCGAAACCTGCATGGCCGCAAGCGTGCCCATCAACTTCGCCTGCTCGTCACAGCCCAACGGTTTCGGCTGGCTGGTGAGGTCGCCCGCCGTCATGGCTTCGAGGTGCTTTTGCACTTCTCGCAAACCACTCTCGGTGACGAGGAAGAAGCAATAGAAAAGGTAGGCGCCGGCCGCCAGAGCCACGGCCACCACCACGGTGGTCAGGTCGCGCACCCAAGTCATGCCGGCAATGCGCTTTGCGATCAGGCGGTCCAGGTCATCGAGCAAGCGGGTCGAGAACTCGAACTGTGCGTCGATCGCCTGTCGTGCAGCCTCGGCGTAGGCCTGCTTGTCGCCCTTGGCGCCATCGCTCAGGAAGTTGGCGCGTGACAGCTCGATCACCGCCCGCAAAGATTGGGTGGCAGGGTCGGCTTTCAGGGAAGCGTTGAGTTCGGGCGTGGCGGTGGTGCTCTTGGCCAGGCCGATGCGCACCTGATCTTCGTGGTATTCGACCAGCGGCACACGGTCGGCCAGCACACGGGCTGCCGCGGGTGCGGCCTCACCACCCAGGACCTGCGCGCCGGCCAGTTGCATGCGGGCGATCAGCTCGATGAGCTGGGGCACCCGCGTGGTCGACAAATCCATCAGGTAGTAGGTGTCGAGGTCGGGGTCGAGGATCAGGTTGGAGCCGTCGGTGGCCTGGCCCAGCACGTCGAGCAATGCCGCAACGAACTGGGTGTGCGCCTCATGGGCCGCCGCGTCGGCTTTGCCGGCCTGGCCCACCACGGCCTTGGCCGCCTCATTCAGCTTGGTGAACTGCGGTTGGGTGCCCAGGCTTTCGCCCAGGCGCCCTTCGGTTGACGCGAGCACCTTCAGCTGCGCGTCGACCTTGCCCTGCAGCTCGGTGGCCACCGGTGTGCCGGCCGCAGCGCGGTGCTGCACGGCGAGCTTCAGCGCCGGCATCAGGTCGCGGATGTATTCAATGCCCAGGCGCTCCTTGGCCGAAAACTCGATCGAAGCCGCCTTGTCGTTGTAGAAGCTCCAGCCCAGCGCCAGCACCGGCACCAGGAACATCACCGACACCATGGCCGCCTTGGCCTTGAACTGCATGCGGCGAAACAGCCGCACGCCTGGGGCCCAGGCACCGTGGTAGGTGAAAAAGCCGTTCGGCGAAACGTCGCCGGAGGCCGAGTGTTGACCGCCACGGTGTGTCTTCATTGTCAGGTTCCCAGGTTGCACTGCACCAACGAAACGGCTGCATGCATGTATCGGCCGGGTCGTGCACAACTTGAGTGCGCAGGTGTGCACCATGCCGCATCGGCTGCGGCATCCGCGTCAACTCAGAGAGAAATCAGCCGATGTGGCCGGGGATGGGGCCGGGAGCCACCTTCACGTCACCACACTGCGCGCGGTGGCGCAGGGCGTGGTCCATCAGCACCAGCGCGAGCAGCGCTTCGCCGATGGGGGTGGCGCGGATGCCGACGCAGGGGTCGTGGCGGCCAAAGGTCTCGACGGTGGCCGGCTTGCCTTGCAGGTCGATCGACTCGCGCGGGCTGCGGATGGAGCTGGTGGGCTTGATGGCAATCGACACCGTGACGTCTTGCCCGGTCGAGATGCCGCCCAGCACACCGCCCGCGTTGTTGTTGCGAAAGCCCTGCGGCGAGAGCTCGTCGCCATGGGTCGTGCCACGCTGGGTGACGCTCGCAAAGCCGGCGCCGATCTCGACACCCTTGACGGCGTTGATGCCCATCATGGCCTTGGCGATGTCGGCGTCGAGCCGGTCGTACAGCGGCTCGCCCAAGCCGACCGGCACCTTTTGCGCCGCCACGAAGAGGCGCGCACCGCAGCTGTCGCCGGCTTTGCGCAGCTCGTCCATGTAGGCCTCGAGCCGCTCGATGTCGCTCACGTTGGCGGCGAAGAATGGGTTGTTGGGGATGTGCTCCAACGACTCGAACGGGATGGTGATGTCACCGATCTGCGTCATGTAGCCCGTGAAGGTGGTGCCGTATTGCTGCTGCAGCCACTTGCGTGCCACTGCACCGGCGGCCACCGTGGGCGCGGTCAGGCGCGCTGAAGAGCGTCCACCGCCGCGTGGGTCGCGAATGCCGTACTTGTGCCAGTAGCTGTAGTCGGCATGGCCGGGGCGGAAGGTTTGAAGAATGTTGCCGTAGTCCTTGCTGCGCTGGTCGGTGTTCTTGATCAACAGGCAGATCGGCGTGCCGGTGGTCTTGCCCTCGAACACGCCCGAGATGATCTCGACCGAATCGGGCTCGTTGCGCTGCGTCACATGGCGCGAGGTGCCGGGGCGGCGGCGGTCTAGCTCGGGCTGGATGTCGGCCTCGGACAGCGCCATGCCGGGCGGGCAGCCATCGATCACGCAGCCGATGGCGGGGCCATGAGATTCACCGAAGTTGGTGACGCAAAACAGGGTGCCGAGGGTGCTGCCGGACATGGAGGCCTTGAAGAGGGCGTGCGTGGAGCCGTGATTTTACGGGCCTGGCCAGCATGGCTCTTGGGGCAACGCAGGCGATCTCAAGCCTGACGATTGTTGCGAGATCGGCAAGTGGCTCTTGCGGCGACGCACCTTTGTCGCACTGCAGCATCTCTTTAGCATTCGGCGCACGGCCCATGTGGGTTCCGTTACTGACTGGAGAAGTTTGAAATGACGTTCAAGAAGAATTTAGCTCTCACCGCCATCGCCCTCGCCGCAGGCACCAGCGCCATGGCGCAGACCACCACCTCGAGCGTCACGCTGTATGGCGTGGCCGACTCGTATGTGCAGTTTGCCGACAGCGCCAACCGCCTGACCCGCGTCACCTCGGGCGGCCTCGCCGGCTCGCGCATCGGGTTTCGCGGCAATGAAGACCTCGGCGGCGGCCTGCGCGGCCTGTTTACCATCGAAAGCGGCATCAACCTCGACGACGGCACCAACGGCCAAGGCGCCTTCTGGGGCCGCCAGGCCTTCGTCGGCATCAGCTCGGCCGGCATCGGCCAGGTCACCCTCGGCCGCCAGTACGGTGGCATCTACGCGCTGACCGGTGACTTCAGCGAGTTCTCGAATGGCAACTACGGCCCGAGCACCTCCGTCATCGGTGGCTTCGGCGGCTACGAGCCGGTGCGCGGCAGTGCCACCTCGGCCACGCTCAATGGCGGGCCGGCCCGTGTGAACAACTCGGTGAAAGTGGAAAGCGCCTCGTTCGGCGGCCTGAAGGTCGGTGCCTTGTGGGGCATGGGCGAAGTCAGCGGCGGCACCACGCGCAACCGCGTGGCCGACGTCTGGGCGCGCTACACCGCCGGCCCGTTCGACGCCATGCTGTCGATGGTCGACGACAAGGCCGAAGCGGCCAGCCTGCAAGTGCGCACCATCTCGGGTGCCGCTGCCTACAGCTTCGGCCCGGCGCGTGTGACGGCCGGCGTGGTGTCGGTGGACGACAAGCGCGTCACCGATGCCGATGGCCAGGGCTACTGGATCGGCGCCGACTACCGCTCGGGCGCACATTTGATCAAGGCGCAGTACGTGCAGAACAAGGCCGAGAACGTGGCCGAGGGCAAGACCCAGGCGCTGGGCGCCGGCTACCAGTACGACCTGTCGAAGCGCACCGCGATCTACTCGTCGCTGACACGCTTCAAGAACGAAGGCACCGGTTACGGCAACCGCTGGGCGACCAGCTTGCCAGCCAACCTGACCAACGCCAGCGATCGCAACATCACCGAACTCGCGCTCGGCGTGCGTCACAGCTTCTGATCCAACACACTGGTTGAACAAGAGGTCGAGAGACCTCCTTATGGCCTGCCCTGGCAACAGGGCGGGCCTTTTTTATTTCGTCAGCTCTGCACTTGCTCGTTTTGCGGCTCTTCAACCGGCCAGTCGCGGATGTAGGCCTTGAGCATGCGGTTCTCGAAGTCCTGGCTGTCGACCACCGCCTTGGCGACGTCGTAGAACGAGATCACGCCCATCAGCGTGCGCTGGGTCATGACCGGCATGTAGCGCGCGTGGCGCTCGAGCATCATGCGGCGCACTTCGTCGAGCTCGGTCTCGAGCGTGCACGTCGTGGGGTGGTCATCCATGGCCGAACGCACGGTGATCTTGCCGACCGCGTGGTCGTTCTTCACGATGCACTGGATCACCTCACGAAAGGTGA
>JACMKJ010000612.1 GCA_014380155.1 Rhizobacter sp.
ACGCAGCGGCACCTGTTCGATTACCTCGCCGCCGAGGTGCTGGACGAGCTGCCCGCCGACCTGCGCGGCTTCTTGCTGCGCTGCTCGGTGCTGCCCGAGCTGACTGCGGCGCGTTGCGCTCATGTCAGCGGCGAGCCTCAGTCGGCACGCTTGCTCGAAGACATCGAGCGTCGGGGTCTCTTTGCGAGCGTGATGGAGGCCGACGAGTTCACGCTGCGTCTGCACGACTTGTTTCGCGACTTTCTCGAAGACCGCCTGCAACGCGAGCACCCCGACGAGCTGCCGCAGCTGCTGCGCCGAGCTGCCGAACACGAAGCCGACCTCGCGCGTGCCGTCGGCTACCTCACCCGCGCGGGTGCGTGGGGCGAGGCCAGCACGGCAATGGTGGCGCGCGCGGCCGAGCAGCTCAGCGTGGGCGGTGGCCTGGCGCTGGAGCAGATGCTGGCGCAGTTTCCCGACACCGAGTTCGCCAAGCGGCCTGACCTGCCGCTGGTGCGTGGGCTGGTCGCCTGGCCTCGTTTCGATTGGGACACCTTGCTCGTGGCCATGCGGCAAGCTGCCGACGGTTATGCGCGGGCCGGCCGCCAGCGCGACGCGGCCCTCACACGCGCCAACGTGTGCTCGGGCCTGCACCACGCGGGCCGCCTGGGCGAAGCGTCGCAAGAGCTTGCGCAGCTGCGTGAGCTGAAGCTCGACGGCGCGGCGCGTGCCTTCATCTACTTCACCAGCGCCTGGGACGCGTTTGCCAACGCGCGCTGCGAAGAAGTGGCGCCGATGTATGCGCAGATGCTCGGCTGCCTGGAGCGCACGCCGGTGCCGCTGTTGTGGGCGCAGTTTCCCATCCACTGCGTATTCGTCGGCTTGCCCGGCATGCATCCCTTGCTGGAGCGTTTTGCGTCGGGTGCGATGCGGGTGTGTGGCGATTCACCCACCCAGTTGCGCGCGGCGGTGATGCACATTCGCGCCTGGACGGCACTGGCTGCTGCGCGGCTCGACGAGGCCGAACAATGGCTGACGCGTGCCGAAGACGACTGCCGCTGGCTCGGCATGCCGCGGGTCGTGGTCACCGAAAACCGCCTGGCGCGCACGGTCCTGCATGCCTTGCAAGGCGAGGCCGACGCAAGCCATGCCGTGGCGCGCGAGTTGGTCGATGACATTCGCCTGCACAGCCCGCTCAGCCACCGCCAGGTGCATGAGTCGGAGGTCTTGTTCGTGCACCAGCGTGCCGCCTGGATCTTGCAAGACCACGCCGCGCTGCGCACGCTGGACGCCGAGCTGCAGCGCGCCGGCAATGCCTTCGAGTGGACCGCTGCGCCGCTCAACCGCGCGTTGAGCCAGGCCTTTGTCGCGCTGGTCGACGGGCGGCTGGCCGATGCGCAGGCGCTGCTGGAGCCGCTGGCAAATGACATCAACCGTTCGCTGTTCTACCCCGCCACCCCGGCGCGGCTGATGCTGGCCGACGTGCAATTGCAGCGTGGCCAGATCGACGCTGCTGCGGCGACGTTGCTGCCCTGGTTCGACAGCGTGCGCGATGGCCGCGAGATCGGCGGCGCGTTGTTGGCCGGCCCGCAGGTGCTGGGCCGCCTGCACGGCGCCGCGTGGGGCCAACGGTTGGCAGCGGCCGATGTGGGGATGCTGGCGCGGCTCTCGTCGGCCACCCGTCCTGCGGAAGCGCAAGAAGCGCCTGCGCTCAAGTCAAACAGCGTGGCCGGCCTGAGCGAGCGCGAGAGCGAGGTGCTGGCCCTGATTGCCGCAGGAGACAGCAACAAGCTGATCGCCCGCGCGTTCGACCTGAGCCCGCACACAGTCAAGCGGCATGTCGCCAACATACTCGGCAAGCTCGGAGTCGACACCCGTGGCCAGGCGGCGGCGCGCTGGCGCGAGCTGCAAACGCGTTAGCTCTTGCCGGGCAGGTCGGCCTTGCGGATGCGCACGGCCTGTCGCTTGGGTGCTTCGACGGCGGGAGCCGCCTGAGTGGCGATCAACGCGTCTTCGGGCGTGAGCGCAGCGGCGTCGTGCGGGGCTTGTGGCGCGGCGCCGTCCTTGCCTTCCTTGATGACGCGGGTGTAGGGCGCCAGGATGGTGACCAACTGGCCATAGATCTTGGGGCTGCCGGCCACCACTTCGCGCTGGTACATGAAGTCGGACTCGCCGGTGAAGTTGCCGATCAGGCCACCGGCCTCGGTGATCATCAGCGAGGCGGCGGCGATGTCCCAGGGGTTGAGGCCGGTCTCGAAGAAGCCGTCGTAGTAGCCGGCGGCCACGTAGCAGAGGTCGAGTGCGGCCGCACCCGGGCGGCGCACGCCGGCGCAGGCTTGCATCACCTCTTCAAACATCGCCACGTAGCGCTTGAAGTTGTCGCCCTTGCGGAAGGGGAAGCCGGTGCCGATGAGCGAATCGCTCATGCGGGTGCGCTTGGAGACACGCAGGCGCTTGTCGTTGAGGAAGGCACCGCGCCCCTTGGAGGCGTAGAAGAGGTCGTTGCGGGTCGGGTCGTAGACGACAGCCTGCTGGATCTGGTCTCGGAAGGCCAGTGCGATCGACACGGCGTAGAACGGCAGGCCATGGATGAAGTTGGTGGTGCCGTCGAGCGGGTCGATGATCCACACGTATTCGCTGTTCTTCGCGCCATGCGTGCGGCCCGACTCTTCGGCCAGGATGCCGTGGCCGGGGTAGGCGGTGAGCAGGGTTTCGATGATGACCTCTTCGGCCCGTTGATCCACCTCGGTCACGAAGTCGTTGGTCGACTTGGTGGTGACCTTCAGGGTGTCCACGTCGAGCGAAGCGCGGTTGATGATGCTCCCCGCTTTTCGGGCCGCGATGATGGCGACGTTGAGCATGGGGTGGAGCGCTTGCGACATGGGGAGTCCTGCAAAGGGAAGGGCGGTGGATTGGCGATGAGGAAAGAACAGGTGCAGCCGAGGCGGCACGGATAATCGAATTTTACCCGCCGCCCATGGACCCGACCCGTTTCATATTGCTCAACACCAGCCACCCCGGCAACGTGGGCGCCACCGCGCGGGCGATGAAAGTGATGGGTTTTGCCGACCTGGTGCTGGTAGCGCCGCGTTTTGCCGACGTGCTGATCCAGGAAGAAACCGTCGCGATGGCGAGCGGCGCGGCCGACATTCTTGTGCGTGCCCGCGTGGTCGACACTCTGGCCGAGGCGCTGGACGGCGTGACATTCGCCTGCGCCACCGCCATGACCCCACGCGACTTCGGGCCGCCCACCCATGCGCCGCGTGAGCTGTTCACGATGCTGGCCGGCAGCGAGCACCGCGTCGGTTTCGTCTTCGGCTCCGAGCGTTTCGGCATGAACAATGACGATGTGTACCGGTGCCATGCCTGCCTCAGCATCCCGACCCACCCCGACTACGGCTCGCTCAACCTGGCGCAAGCGGTGCAGCTGCTGGCCTATGACTGGCGGCAGGCGCTGGGCGGTTTTGGCGTGGCTTCACGCACCACGCCGCCCGCGCAGGCCGACGCTGCGGCGGTGCAGGGCCTATTGGCCCATTGGCAAGAGGCGCTGGCCGACATCGGTTTTCTCGACCCGGCCTCGCCCAAGAAGCTGATGCCGCGCCTGAACCAGCTTTTCAACCGTGCGCAGCTCACGAGCGATGAAGTGCACATCTTGCGTGGCGTGGCGCGTGCGATGCAAAAGCCCCAGCCGCCGCGCGGCCAGCAGGAATGAAGACCCGCCGCTAAACTGCCTCGCACAACCTCCCGATTCATCATGTTCCAGCGCCTTCGAGAAGACATTGCCTGCATCCTGGAGCGCGACCCCGCCGCGCACTCCAAGTTCGAGGTGCTGACGTGTTACCCGGGCCTGCACGCGCTGGTGATGCACCGCTGGGCGCACGCTTGCTGGACCAAGGGCTGGCGCTGGCCGGCACGTTTCATTTCGCACCTGGCGCGGTTTTTCACCGGCATCGAGATCCACCCCGGCGCGGTGGTGGGCCGGCGTGTGTTCATCGACCACGGCATGGGCGTGGTGGTGGGTGAAACCGCCGAGATCGGCGACGACTGCACCATCTACCAAGGAGTGACGCTGGGCGGCACCAGCCTCTACAAAGGCAGCAAGCGCCACCCGACGCTCGGCCGTGGCGTGATGGTGAGCGCGGGTGCCAAGGTGCTGGGTGGTTTCACCGTGGGCGATGGCGCGACGGTCGGCGCCAACGCCGTGCTGCTCAAGCCCGTGCCTGCGGGCGCCACGGCAGTGGGCATCCCGGCGCGCATCATCGAAAAGAGCATCGACGCGGCGCGCGAAGAAGTGTCGGCCCGCATGGGCTTTTCAGCCTACGGCGTGACTCAGGGTGACGACCCGGTGGCGCAGGCGATGAAAGGCCTGATCGACAACGCAGCCGGCAATGCGCACCAGATTGCCATGCTGTGGGCGGCGATCGAGAAGCTGTCGTCGACCAAGGACGACTGTGTCCCGACCGACGCGCAAACCACCGAAACCTTCGACGCCGACAGCCTCACCCAGCTGATGAAGTGAGTGTGTTCCCGCGCAACAGCGTGGCGAATTCTGCGGCCGCGATCGGCTTGCTGAAGTAGTAGCCCTGCATCTCGTCGCAGGCCTGGTCGCGCAAGAAGGTCTGCTGCTCGATCGTCTCGACACCTTCGGCCACCACGGTCAGGCTGAGCGTTTTGCCCATCGCGATGATGGCGCTGGTGATGGCTTTGTCTTCGGAGTCGGTGGCCAGGTCGCGGATGAAGGAGCGGTCAACCTTCAGCGTGTCGATCGGGAAATTTTTCAACTGACCGAGCGATGAGTAGCCGGTGCCGAAGTCGTCGATCGCCAGGCGCACGCCAAGCTGCTTGATGGCGGTGAGCAACTTGATCGCACGGTCGATGTTGTGGATCAGCATGCCCTCGGTGATCTCCAGCTCCAGCAGGCCCGGGGTCATGCCGGTTTCCTTCAGGATGTTGGCGATGTCGTCGAGCAGGCCTTCGTCGGCGAACTGGCGCACCGAGAGGTTGACCGCCATGTTGATCGGCGGCAGGCCCTCGCGCTGCCAGGCCACGTTTTGCTCGCAGGCCGTCTTGAGCACCCAGCGGCCGATGTGGACGATGAGGCCGGTTTCTTCGGCTACCGGGATGAACTTGGCCGGCGAGACCGAGCCCAACTCGGCATTGGTCCAGCGCAGCAAGGCTTCGACGCCGGTGATGCCACCGGTCTTGAGGTCGAGCTTGGCCTGGTAGTTGAGGGTGAACTCGTTGCGCTCCATGGCTCGGCGCAGGTTCGATTCGAGCGTCAAGCGCTCCAGCGACTGCGTGCTGATCTCGCTCGAATAGAACTGGAAGTTGTTCTTGCCTTCTTCCTTGGCGAAGTACATGGCGCTGTCGGCGTTTTTCATCAGCGTCTGTTCGTCTTGCCCATCGCTCGGGTACATGGCGATGCCGATGCTGGCGGTGACACGACACTCCTGCCCGACCAGCACCATCGGCTTGATGGCGGCCGAGAGCATCTTGCGCGCCACGGCGCTCGCGTGTTCGCGGTCGTTGACTTCTTGCACCAGCACCACGAACTCGTCGCCGCCCAGGCGGGCGATCACGTCGCTGGCTCGCAGCGTCTGCCTGAAGCGTGCGGTGATCTCCTTGAGCAAGGTGTCGCCAGCTTCATGCCCCAGTGTGTCGTTGATGAACTTGAAGCGGTCGAGGTCGATGAACATCACCGCAAAGCTGCGCTTGTAGCGAGACGCCGTCGGAATCGCGACATTCAGCAGGCTGCTGAACATCATGCGGTTGGGCAGGCCGGTGAGGCTGTCGTGCCGCGCCATGTGGTGGATGTGCTCTTCTGCCACCTTCTGTTCGGTGATCTCGCGCGAGATTCCGCGGTAGCCGGCGAAGGCACCGCTCGCGTCGACCATCGGCTCGCCGCTCATGCTGATGTAGTAGGCGCGGCGACCGGGCGCGATGCGTTGCATGATCACGTCGCGAAACGATTGGCGCTGTGACAAGGTCTCGCGAAAGCCGTCCCAGCCACCCCCATCCTGCACGTGCAGGGTGCTTTCCCAGATGCGCCGCCCGAGCAAGGGGTTGGGCTGGGTGTGTTCGCTCGCGGCGCGGCTGTCCAGCCGGGTGAAGCGGAACTCGCTGTCTTGTTCCCAGTACCAGTCTGACGACAGGTTGGTCATGGCGCGAAAGCGTGCCTCGCTTTCGCGCAGGGCCGCATCGATGCGCAGGCGCTCGGTGATGTTGCGCAAGATGCCGCGAAAACCGACCGGCTTGCCATCGCTGTCTTTCACCAGCAGCACGGACCCTTCGACATTGATGACGCTGCCGTCTTTGTGGAGGTATTGCCATGATTGGCCGGTCTTCGACATGCCGGTGCGATAGACCTCGCTGAAGGCCGTGAACACCACGGCCGCCATCTCGGGCGTCTGGCGGTTGCGGTTGTCTTCGCCAGCGCGGTAGTCATAGTCGTAGCCCAGCATGTGCGAGAACGCGGGGTTGTGATAGACCGGCGTGCCGCGCAGGTCGACCTCGTAATACGCGTCGTCCAGGCTGTCGAGGATGTTGCGAAACTTCTCTTCGCTGCGTCGCAGCGCGTCTTCGGCCCGCCGGCGCTCGGCGTCGCGCTCGAAGTTGCCGAGGGCAAACGCGATGTTGCTCGCCATGCGCTCCAGCAAGACGATGATGTCGCCGCTGAAGGCATTGAGCTCGCGCGAATAGAAGAGCATCACGCCGATCGCCTGGGTGTCGCGCACGATCGGCACAGCCGCGCCAGAGGCGACGCCGGCCGCACGCGCCGACTCATGCCAGGGCCGGGTGCGCTCGTCCTGCAGGAAGTGGTTGCTGATGGCCGAGCGGCGGTGCCGGTAGCCCTCTCCGACCAGGCCTCGACCTTCGGCGGTGGCTTCGTCCACCGAGATGCGCACTGCGCGCAGCTGCTGCGCAGCGAGGCCCGATGCGGCCTCGACCTTCAGCCAGGCGGTGTCGGCGTCGGGCGAGGTGACGGCGGCGGTGAGGAACTTGCGGCCATCGACGGCCGCGTCGCACACGCGCTGAAAGAGTTCGCCCGGTGTCTTGGCGTACAGCAGCGCCTCGTTGGTGGCGCCGAGCACCGCGTACATGGATGCGAGGTGCTGGTCGGCAGTCTCGGCGGGCTCGCGGGGAGTTGCGCTCATGCCGTGGTCTCCTCAGTGATGTTTCACTGTGTTGGCGTGCGTTGCGCCGATTTGGGCCTGAAGGCCTTGCAGATGCTCCCGTCGGTTTCCAGGTAAGGGCCGCCGATCAGGTCGATGCAGTAAGGTACGGCGGCAAAGATGCCGTGCACCGGCGGCTGCGCCTGAGGCAGGCCTTCCAGCGTCTCGGCGATCGATTTGGGCTGGCCCGGCAGGTTGATGATGAGGGCCTTGCCGCGGATCACCGCGATCTGGCGCGACAAGATCGCGGTGGGCACGAAGCGCAGGCTGATCTGGCGCATCTGTTCGCCAAAGCCAGGCATCTCCTTATGAGACACGGCGAGTGTGGCATCGGGAGTCACGTCGCGCGGAGCGGGGCCCGTGCCGCCGGTCGTGAGCACCAAGTCGCAACCAGCGCTGTCGACCAACTCGCACAGCGTGGCGCTGATGGTCGCCTGCTCGTCGGGGATGAGCCGCGTTTCCCAGTCGATGGGGTTGCGCACCGCGCGGGCCAGCCAGTCTTTCAGCGCCGGAATGCCCTTGTCTTCATACACACCGGACGAGGCGCGGTCGCTGACCGACACCAAGCCTATCCGCACACGCTCAAAGGCCGGCTCGCTACTCATCACCGATGGTGTGGGTCTTGATGAACTGAAACAGCTCGCGGTAGGCACGCCCGCTGCGCTGTTCGGGCGCGGCGGCGGCGTCCTTGCGGGCGGCGCGGATCAGGCTGCGCAGCTGTTGCAGGTCGCTTGCCGGGTGTTCGCTCGTCCAGCGGGTGAGGGCATCGTCGCTTGCCAGCAGCTCGACACGCCAGCGTTCGGCTTCGTGCAGAGCCAGCGAGTCCTTGGCGCGGCCGAGTTGCATCGCGGCCACCGCTTCGCGGATGGGCTCGACGTCGTCCTTGCGCATCAGCTTGCCGATGTATTGCATCTGCCGGCGCTTGCCTTCGAACGAGCGTGTGCGCTTGTACTCGGCCACGGCGTCGCGCAGGCGCTCGGCAATGGGCAGGTCGACGATGCGGTTGTCGGGCAAGGCCACGAGCGCCTCGCCGAGCGCCTGCAACTCGTGGCTGTCCTTCTTGAGCTGCGTCTTGCTCGGGCGGTCGTAGAACTCGCCGTTGTCGTTGTCGGCAGGAGGGGTAGAAGGGGATTGGTTCGCCATAGGTCGCCGGTATGATAGCCGCGGCCCTCCCTCGTGGGCGCCTTGTGTGGGTCGCCGACCCGTGCACTACACCACTGAACGCCGCTGCGCATGACCTCATCCTTGTCTTCACACCACGGTTTTTCGTACTCCCGCGACACCTTTGCCCAGCTCGTCGACGACGCGCTCGGCATGGCCAATAAGCTGGGTGCGAGCGACGCCGGTGTCGAAGTGTCGGAAGGGGCGGGCCTGTCGGTCTCGGTGCGCAAGGGCGAGATCGAAAACGTCGAACGCAACCGCGACAAATCGATGGGCGTCACGGTCTACATCGGCCAGCGGCGCGGCAATGCCAGCACCTCCGACTTTTCGCGCGCTGCACTCGAGCAGACCGTGCAAGCGGCCTATGACATCGCTCGCTTCACGGCCGAAGACCCGGCTGCGGGCCTTCCCGACGAAACCGACCTCGCGCTGGGCGACGCAGCCAAGCTCGATCTCGACCTGTTCCACCCCTGGGACATCAACGCCGCGCAGGCCGCAGACATTGCCACCCGGTGCGAGGCGGCCGCGCTGTCGGTCGACAAGCGCATCACCAACTCTGAAGGCGGCGGCGTGTCGGCCCAGCAGTCGCACTTCTTCGCCGGCAACAGCCGCGGGTTTCGCGGCGGGTATGCCAGCTCGCGCCATTCGCTGTCGGTCGCGCCCATTGCGTCGTTGCCCGGCAAGGGCGGCGACGACATGCAACGCGACGCCTGGTACAGCTCGATGCGTGCGCCGGGTGATCTTGCTGCGCCCGAGGCCGTGGGCCGTTACGCGGCCGAGCGGGCCTTGTCGCGTCTCAACTCGCGCAAGATCAAGACGTGTGAAGTGCCGGTGTTGTTCGAGTCCACGCTCGCCGCCGGCTTGCTGGGTGCCTATGTGCAGGCCACCAGCGGCGGCTCGCTCTACCGCAAGTCGTCGTTCCTGCTCGACAGCCTGGGTCAGCAAGTGCTGCCCGGGCACATCGACATCCACGAAGACCCGCACCTGCGCGGCGCCAAGGGCAGCGCGCCGTTCGACGACGAAGGTGTGGTGACGCAGGTGCGCGATGTGGTCAAGGCCGGTGTGGTGCAGGGTTACTTTCTCTCCAGCTACTCGGCACGCAAGCTCGGCATGCGCACCACCGGGCATGCAGGTGGCTCGCAGAACCTCATCCTCACCAGCCAGCTCACCCAGGCCAGCGACAACCTCGAAGCCATGCTGCGCAAGCTTCACCGCGGCCTGTTCGTCATCGAGCTGATGGGGCAGGGCGTCAACTACGTGACCGGCGACTACTCGCGCGGTGCGGCGGGCTTCTGGGTGGAGAAGGGGCGCATCGCCTACCCGGTGCACGAGATCACCATTGCCGGCAACCTGCGCGATATGTTCAAGCGCATCACCGCGGTGGGTGCAGACACCTACACCATGGGCACCAAGACCATCGGTTCGGTGCTGATCGAGCGCATGAAGATCGCCGGTCTTTGAGCTGATGATTCGCTGACGAGAGACTGACGGCACCCGCTGCGAATACGCGGAAATGCGCACGGGTAAATCCCGGTGAGACGCTATCGACCCCCTCCTAGAATTTGGCGACAACTACTGACTCGCCTTCAAGGAGACTTCTAATGCAGCGCCGTTCCTTTGTTCATGGTGCCGGTATCGCCGGTGTGCTGGCTGCGGGCACCGCCCCGGCAATCGTTCACGCTCAGGCCGCCATTCGCTGGCGTCTCGCGTCGAGCTTCCCGAAAGCGCTCGATACCATTTTTGGCGCTGCCGAGGTGTTCGCCAAGGCTGTCACCGCGATGTCGGGCGGCAAGTTCCAGATCTCGGTGCACGCAGCCGGCGAGCTGATGCCCGCCTTTGGCGTGGTCGACGGTGTGCAGGGTGGCACCGTCGAGATGGCGCACACCGCGCCTTATTACTTCTTCGGCAAGGACCCGACCTTCGCACTCGACTGCGCCATTCCCTTTGGCCTCAACAGCCGTCAGATGAGCGCCTGGATGTACGAGGGCAACGGCCTCAAGCTGACACGCGAGTTCTATTCCAAGTTCAACATCGTCAACTTCCCGATGGGCAACACCGGCGCCCAGATGGGTGGCTGGTACCGCAAGGAAATCAAGTCACTTGCCGACGTGAAGGGCCTGAAGATGCGCATCGGCGGCTTCGGCGGTGCGGTGCTGGCCCGCATCGGCGGTGTGCCGCAAAACATTCCCGGTGGCGAGATCTACCAGGCGCTCGAAAAGGGCACGATTGACGCGGCCGAGTGGGTGGGCCCGTACGACGACCTGAAGCTCGGCTTCAACAAGGTGGCGCCTAACTACTACTACCCTGGCTGGTGGGAAGGTGGCCCGCAGCTCTCGCTGTACATCAACAGCAAGGCCTTCGAGGGGCTCTCGCCCGAATACAAGGCCATCGTCGAGGCAGCGGCTTCGCAAGCCCACGTCGACATGCAGGCCCGCTACGACGCGCGCAACCCGGCTGCGCTGAAGCAACTGGTGGGTGCAGGCACCAAGCTGTTCCGCTTTCCGAAAGACGTGATGGAAGGCGCTTTCAAGGAAGCCATGGCGCTGTACGGTGAGCTCAGCAGCACCAACCCGGCGTGGAAGAAGATCTACGAAGACTACGCAGGGTTCCGGCGTGACGCGAACCTCTGGTTCCGCTTCACCGAAGCTGGCTTCGACGACTTCATGCAGGCGCAGAAGTTGTAGTCGCTGTCACTCTTCAGCAGCAAGGGCTCCCGGTTGGGGGCCCTTGTTGTTTCTGCTGTGGCCGTTAAGCCGCGGGTGAACGGCCACCTACAAGTCGGCCGAACGCGGCCAGCACCTGTGGGTCGGCAGTCTGGAACACCATCGTGCCGGGCATGCGCGTCTTGACCATGAGGCGGGGCGAGATCAGCCAGGTGAGATAAGGAATGTGGATCAGCTTGATCTGCGTGATGTCGGCCAACGAGACCTGCTTGTCGGTGAACCAGGTCTGGCGGATGTGGGTCTCGCTGATGCTGGTGCGGCTGCGCAAAATCCATACGAAGCAGGTGATCACAAAGCCCAGCATCATCAGCAGGAACACCCACGCCAACCACGAACTGGGCTGTGCCAGCAGTTGCGGCAGTACTCGCCATCCGTAGACCACCATGCCGAGCACCAAGGTGGTGGCGAGCATCTTGACCAGAGGCGTGAAGGCCGGCCCTTCGAGACGGGCCGGTGCGGAGACTCTCATTTGGGGCCGCTGGCGGCGTCAGCCGGCTGTGTCTTGAACAGGTCGTCGATGTTCTGATTCTTGTCGCCGTAGCCCGTCTCGGTGGGCGCTTCGATTTTTACCTTGTCGAGATCAACTTTGACTTCTTTGTCGAGGAAGACCGTCACGGTTTGGGGGAAGAAGATGACGATCACGACCAGCACCAGTTGCAGGATCACCCACGGAATGGCGCCCAGGTAAATGTCGTTCGATTTCACTTTCTCTGGGATGCCACCATTCTTGAACAAGGTGTCTGAAATACCTCGAAGGTAGAAGAGCGCAAAGCCGAACGGCGGGTGCATGAAGCTCGTCTGCATGTTCACTCACAGCAGCACGCCGAACCAGATCAGGTCGATTCCCAGCTTGTCGGCCACCGGTCCGAGCAAGGGCAGGATGATGAAGGCGATCTCGAAGAAATCGAGAAAGAAAGCGAGGATGAAGATGAAGATGTTGACGGCGATCAGGAAGCCGATCTGGCCCCCCGGCAAGTCAGACAGCATGTGCTCGATCCACTTGCCGCCATCGACGCCCTGGAACACGAGCGAGAAAACGCGCGAGCCGATCAGGATGAACACCACCATCGCGGTGATGCGCATGGTGTTGGTCATGGCATCTTTCACCAGCTCCCAGGTCAGTCGTTTGTGGATGGCAGCTAGGATGAAGGCGCCCACCGCGCCCATGGCGCCCGCTTCTGTGGGCGTGGCAATCGCAGTCTTGATGCCGGGCAGGCCGCCCATGCTGCCCAGCACGGCGAAGATCAGGATGGCGGAAGGGATGATCCCCCGGAGGCACTTGCCCCACAGCGCCCAGCCGTTGAGCGTGCGCGCGCTCTTGGGCACGCCGGGCACGTGCTCCGGCTTGATGCGCGACAGCAGGAAGGTGTAGAGCGCGAACAGCAACACCTGCAGGATCGACGGGCCCCAGGCGCCCTTGTACATGTCGCCCACCGAACGGCCCAGTTGGTCGGCCATGACCACCAGCACCAGGGATGGCGGCACCAACTGCGTGATGGTGCCCGAGGCCGCCAGCACGCCGGTGGCGTAGCGCATGTTGTAGCCGTAGCGCATCATCACTGGCAGCGAGATCATCGCCATGGCGATCACCTGGCCTGCCACGGTGCCGGTGATGGCACCAAGGATGAAGCCGACGATGATCACCGAATAGCCAAGGCCGCCGCGCATCGGGCCGAAAAGCTGGCCCATCGAATCGAGCATGTCTTCGGCCAGCCCGCACTTTTCCAGGATGGCCCCCATCAACGTGAAGAAGGGAATGGCCAGGAGCAAGTCGTTGGACAGGATGCCGAACACATTGAGCGGCAGGTTGGCCATGAAGTTGACCGGGAACCATCCCATCTGGATGGCGATGAAGCCGCACAGCAGGCCCAGCGCCGACAGTGAGAACGCCACCGGGAACCCGATCAGCATGATCAGGATCAGCCCCAAGAACATCAACGGGGCAAAGCTCTCCATGCTCATGTGATTCTCCGGCGATCCGTCTTGGTGCGGGTGCGGCGGCTCATTGAAGCGGCCTCTCGTAATGAATGTCCATGTCGTACTTGTGCATCAGCCACCCGACGCGTTTGATGATCTCGGCCAGCCCTTGCAGGATCACGAGGCTGAATCCCAATGGCAGGGTCAGCATGGCGGGCCAGCGCACCAGGCCACCCGCGTTGTTGGACATCTCGTTGGTCTCGTACATCTTCACAAACAACGGGAAGGAGAAGTACAGCATGGCAAACATCACCGGCAGCAAGAAGAAAACCAGGCCGAAGAGATCGATGAAGACCTGGGTCTTGCCGGACCAGCGGCCGTAGAGCACGTCGACTCGCACATGCTCGTTGACGCGAAGAACCTGCGATGCGCCGAACATGACGCAGGCGGCGAACAGGTACCACTGGATCTCGAGGAATGCGTTGGAGCCGATGCCCAGGCTGTAGCGGACGAGGGCGTTGGTGGCGCTGATGAAGCACGACGCGATGACCGCCCATTTGGCAATGGCCCCGAACGCGTCAGAAATCGAATCGACGAACTTGGCGAATGCAAGCAGCGCGTTCATGCGAAGAGAGTCCTGGTGGTGGATCGGAGATCGGAAAAACGCCGCTGTGGCCTGGCGCAGGAGCGGCGGATTGTAGGTAGCCGCATTGTGGCGACGCCACGGGCGTTTCCCTGAGCGGTCAAGTGAGCGATGGAGGCTTGCATAAGCTGTATCAGACAACGGCCGACGGAGTGCCACAACGGGTCTAACAGCTACGTGAAACTACGGTCCAGGGAGGGTGGCCACATTCAGCCGCCGGTCGCTGCGCGGTACAGCTTGCCTGAGCGTGCGCCGGAGCGACAGAAGGCCAGGATGGGTTTGGGCAGTTCGGCCAGCAGCTCCGCCATGCGGGCGATCTCTTGCGGCGTTTGCACCGCAGGGTTGACCGGCAAGAAGGCGTAGCGCAGGCCGGCCGCCAAGGCGGCAGCCTCCATTTGCGCGTGTGTGGGCTGGTCAGGGCCGCCCTCGTGGTCAGGCCGGTTGTTGATCACGCTCTTGAAGCCGTTTTGCGCCGCCCAGGCCATGGCGGTTGGGTCGAGCTGGGGTGCCACGCAGACTTCGGGGCTCAATTGCTGGATTTGCGGTGCAATCATGGCGCCCTCTTCACTTGCTGAGGGCTTGCTTCACCGCGGCAGAGACGAGGCCCATGTCGGCCTTGCCCGCAAGCTGCGTCTTGACGGCGCCCATCACCTTGCCCATGTCGCCCGGGCCGGTGGCACCGAGGCTGGCCACGATCTTCGCCACTTCGGCGGCCACTTCGTCGGCACTGAGTCGCTGCGGCAGGTAGCCCTTGAGCACTTGCAACTCGGCGGCTTCCTTGTCGACCAGGTCGGTGCGGCCACCTGCGGTGAACTGGGTGATCGAGTCCTTGCGCTGCTTGACGAGCTTGTCGACGATGGCGATCACGTCGGTGTCGGTGAGCACCACGCGCTCGTCGACCTCCTTCTGCTTGAGCGCGGCCAACAGCCCGCGGATGGTCAGCAGGCGGGCCGAATCCTTGGCACGCATGGCGGTTTTCATGTCTTCGGTGATCTGGTCTTTGAGGCTCATCGGAGCTCCGATCGAAGGGTAGAAACGACAAAGCCCGCTTGGCGCGGGCTTCGACTGCGTTGAGCGCCAGGGGCGATCAGTACATGCGCTTGGGCAACTGCATGCTGCGAATGCGCTTGAAGTGGCGCTTCACTGCAGCAGCCTTCTTGCGCTTGCGCTCGGCCGTGGGCTTTTCGTAGAACTCGCGGGCGCGCAGGTCGGTCAGCAGGCCCAGCTTTTCAATCGTGCGCTTGAAACGGCGCAGAGCCACGTCGAACGGCTCATTCTCTTTGACGCGAATAGAAGTCATAGATCCAGAAGTTGATGCGCTCGGTGTTCGCCCGGTGTCTCAGGGTGGAGGTTCCGGAATCCAGCCCCTTGACTTGCAAGAGAAAGCTTGGACGAATCGCAGCGCGGGTGTTTGCCAGCAAAGACCGCGATTATATGCAGACCGCCAGGGGGATGCAAGATTCTCGTTAGCGGGCGCTCTCTGGGGCCTTGCATGCGCCCATCGCGCGGGCACAGGCGGCGGCGCTGGCCCAGGCCCATTGGAAGTTGTAACCGCCGAGCCAGCCGGTCACGTCGACCACTTCGCCGATGAAGTGCAGTCCGGGGATCTTGTTGCTTTCCATCGATTGGGAGCTGAGTTCCCGGGTGTCGACACCTCCGGCGGTGACTTCGGCCTTGCGATAGCCCTCGGTGCCGGAGGGTGTCAGCTCCCAAGCCTGGAGGCCTCGGGCGAGTTGCTGCAGGTCGCGTTCACGCACATCGGCCAGCAGCCGGTCACCCAGGCCGGGCTCGCGGGCCAGCCAGCTGTCAGCCAAGCGGGCGGGCAGCAGGGACGCGAGCTCGGTCGCCAGCTTGCGTCTGGAGCCGAGTTTGCCGCGAGCCAGGTGCCCGGCCAGGTCGGTGCCGGGTGCCAGGTCGATCTTCAGGAGTGTGCCGGGTTGCCAGAAGCTCGAAATCTGCAACACGGCCGGGCCGCTCAGGCCACGGTGGGTGAACAACAGGTCTTCGAGGAATTGGCCTTTGCCGCCGCAGATGTCGACTGGCAGCGACAAGCCCGCCAGCGCCACGAAGGGTGCCCAATGGGCGGCGTCAAAGGTGAGCGGGACCAGGGCCGGGCGTGTTTCGACGAGACGGTGGCCAAACTGCTTGGCCAGCCGGTAGCCAAAATCGGTGGCGCCGATCTTGGGAATCGACAAGCCGCCGGTGGCGACCACCACACGCGCTGCGCGCACCGGGCCACGGTCGGTATCGAGCTCGAACCCAGTTCCGGACTGCCGCACCGCCTGCACGCCGCAGGGTTGCCAGCGGGTCACGTTGCCCTGCTCACACTCACGCAGCAGCATGCCGATGATGTCTTCGGCCGACTCGTCGCAGAACAGCTGCCCCTTGTGCTTCTCGTGCCAGGCGATGCGGTGGCGTTGCACCAGGGTGATGAAGTCTTGCGGCGTGTAGCGGGCCAGCGCCGAGCGGCAGAAGTGCGGGTTGGCCGATAGAAAGTGGGCTGGCCCGGCATCGCGGTTGGTGAAGTTGCAGCGGCCGCCGCCCGAGATGCGGATTTTTTCAGCCACCTTGGGCGCGTGGTCGATCAGCAGCACCTTGATGCCCAATTGCCCCGCCACACCAGCGCAAAACAAGCCTGCGGCTCCAGCACCGATCACCACCGCATCAAAACTCTGCATCGGCGGATTATCGCGAGGCTTCCTAGAATCGCGCGATTCAGCCCGAGCCTTGCCACATGACACCATCACCCTCACAACAATCCCAAGCCACCTGGGCCGTGCGTTTGCAGTTCTTCGTGGCGGGCGCGCTCTTTGCCACCTGGGGTGTGCATGTGCCCACCGTGAAACTGCACTACGCGCTGGGCGAGCAGGCGTTGGCCATCGCCATGCTGGCGGCCGGTGTGGGTGCCGTGGGCACGCTGACACAGGCCGGGCGCATTGTCGGGCGGCACGGGCCACGGCGCGCCACGATCGTGTCGGGTGTGTTGTGTGTTCTGAGCGTGGGGGCGCTGCTGGTGTCGAGCCACTATGCGGCGCTGCTGGTGTTGATGGTGGTGTTCGGCATCGGCATGAGTTTGTTTGATGTGTCGATCAACGCGGCTGCCAGCGACCTGGAGCGCCTGAGCGGGCGCAGCCTGATGAGCGGCTTTCACGGCATGTTCAGCCTCGGCGGCATGGCCGGGGCGGCCCTGGGCAGCGCCTTGTTGGCGCGGCAGGTGGAGCCCAACACGCACCTGCTCGGCATGGCACTGGGCTCATTGATTGCGATCGTGGCCGCTGGCGCGGTGATGCTGCGCACCGTGGTCGGGGCCTCCGATGACGGGCCGCGCTTTGCGCTGCCACGTGGCGTGCTGGCACTGCTGGGCATTCTGGCCGCGCTCGGCTTGATCGCCGAAGGTGCGATGTACGACTGGAGCGTGCTTTACATGACACAAGAGCTGCACAGCGAGCCGGGCTTCGCAGCATTGGCTTATGCCAGTTTCAGTGCAGCGATGGCGGCGGCGCGCTTTGGGGGTGACTGGGTGCGCGAGCGTGTCAGCCCGCCCTTGCTGATGAGTTCGAGCGCTGCGCTGGCTGCGGTGTCCATGGCGGCCGTGCTCTGGATCGCCCACCCGGTGGCCGCTCTGGTGGGGTTCGCGCTGGTCGGCCTGGGGTTTGCGAACGTGGTGCCGGTGCTGTTCAGTACTGCGGCCAAGTTCGATCCCAACCCGGCGCACGGCATTGCCGTGGTCGCGTCGCTCGGCTACCTGGGAATGATGGCCGGCCCACCCTTGATCGGCATCATTGCCGAGTACTCGTCACTGACCGCGGGTCTCGTGTCGGTGGTGGTGTTCGCCGCGATCTTGGCCGTGGCCGCACCGCGCGTACTCAGCCCTTCCAGGTGAACGGGAACTTCAGCTGCTTCCAGAAGCCGTTGGGCACGTAGTCGCCGACCACGCCGTACTGGCCCGGCCAGGCGCGGTCTGACTTCACGGCCGTACCGAACAGGTAGTCCAAGAAGGCGAAGTGCGCCGCGTAGTTCTTGTCGATGGCCTCGTTGTCTTGCGAGTGGTGCCAGTGGTGGAAGTTGGGTGTGACGATCAGGTAGCGCAGTGGCCCCAGCCGCACGCTCACGTTGGCGTGGTTGAACACCGCCTGGAAGCCGACGATCACGATGTAGGCGTCGATCACCTGCTTGCTGAAGCCCAGCACGTAGATCGGCGCCAGCACCAGTGTGCGGGTGATCAGCAGTTCGAGAATGTGCTGGCGTGAGCCCGCCAGCCAGTCCATGCTCTTGACGCTGTGGTGCACCGCATGCAGGCGCCACAGCAGCGGCACCTCGTGGTACGCGCGGTGCGTCCAGTACTGCACCAGGTCGGCCACCAGCACGATCAGGAACACCGCCACCCAGAAGTTGAGCCCGGCCACCCAGCCTCGGATGCCGTCGTTTGCGGCCCAACCGAAGAGTTGGTGCACCAGCAAGTTGGTGGCCAGCAGGATGAAACCGACCACCATGTGGTTCACGATGAAGTGATGGAAGTCGGTTTGCCACTCGGCGCGGAACACCGGCTGCTCCTTGCGCAGCGCGAAGAGTTTCTCGATGAAGATGAAGATGACCGTGGAGCC
>JACMKJ010000613.1 GCA_014380155.1 Rhizobacter sp.
CCAGATGCCGTACCAGGTGGCCACCTTGTACGTCGGCACGCCGCTTTCGGCAGCGGTCGGCACGTCGGGGAAGCCCGGCGCGCGCTTGTCACCGGCCACGGCGATGGCACGCAGGCGGCCGTTCTTGATGTGCGCGGCGCTCGAGCCCAGGCCGTCGAACATCAGCTCGCACTGGCCGGCGATGGTGTCCTGCAGCGCCGGCCCGGCACCGCGGTACGGGATGTGGGTGATGAAGGTCCTGGTCTGCAGCTTGAACAGCTCGCCGGCCAGGTGGTGGCTGGTGCCGTTGCCTGCCGACGCGTAGTTCAGCCTGCCGGGGTTCTGCCGGAGGAAGGTCAGCAACTCGTTCAGCGTCGTCGCCTTGACGCGTTGTGGATTCACGACCACCACCTGCGGAACGCTCGAGACGAGGCCGATCGGCACGAAGTCGGTCTCGATGTTGTAGTCGAGCTTGGGGTACATCGACGGGGCGATGGCGTGGTGCACCGCGCCCATGAAGAAGGTGTAGCCATCGGGTGCGGCCTTCGAGGCCACGGTGGCGCCCACGGTGCCACCGGCGCCGCCCTTGTTGTCGATGATGAATTGTTTGCCGGTGTTCTTGCTCAGCACGGCGGTGAGCGGGCGGGCGAACGCGTCGGTGCCGCCGCCGGCGGGAAAGGGCACGACGATGGTCACCGGCCGGTTGGGCCAGCCCGATTGAGCTACGGCCCAGGGGCTGGCCAATGCGGCCAGGGCGCCGAGCGTGGCGAGGGTGAAGCTGCGGCGATGCGAGGCGGTCATGGGGTTCTCCTGTTGTAGTGAGCTGAGCTTGTTCAGATGAGGCCGGAGACGGCGCGCGAATGCGCCACTTCTCCATGGACGAACTGTTCGTGGCTGGTTTCGACCTTGTCGAGGTCGTAGAGGTAGTTGACCATCAGGCCGAACGACTGTTTGAGCCCCTTGCGGGACAGGTCGCCCAACGGGTTGAGGCGTTCGAGCCGTGCGCCGTTGTCGAGGTGAAAGCGGGCCACCGGGTCACCTTGCGCCGTGGTGCTGTGGTGCACGAGGTAAGCGGCGCAGAGGCGGCTCAACGCGTCACGTTCGGCCTCGTCCAGCGATTGCAGCGTGGCGGTGTTGGCGAGGGTGTTCAGGTCGCCCTGCGTGGCGGCCACAAGGCAGGCGCGCGCTTCGGTGATGCGCTCGACCACACCCTTGCGCAGGTGGTCGGGCAGCACCGGCGGGGCTTGCAGCCACTTGGCAAAACCGGGGATGGGCGAGAGGGTGCAAAAGCGCTTGAGCTGCGGCAGCTCGCGCTGCAGCTGCTCGGCCACGCGCTTGATCAGGAAGTTGCCGAGCGACACACCGCGCAGCCCCGGCTGGCAGTTGCTGATGGAGTAGAAGGCCGCGAGCTTGTACTGGCTCGGTGCGAGCGTGGGCTGCGCGTGTTTGTCGATCAGCGGCGCGATGGTGGCCGGCATCTCGGGCAAGAGCGCTACCTCGACAAAGATCAGTGGCTCGTCGGGCAGCTGCGGGTGGAAAAAAGCGAAGCAGCGGCGGTCGGGCTGCAGGCGGCGGCGCAGGTCGTCCCAGCCGTCGATCTCGTGCACCGCCTCGTGGCGAATGATCTGCTCCAGCAGGTGCGCCGGCGATCGCCAGTCGACCTGCTGCATCTGCAGGAAGCCGGGGTTGAACCACGACGAGAGCAGGTGCAGAAAATCATTCTCCAGCGCGCGCAGCTCGGGCTGCGCGCCCACGCACGCCAGCAGCTTGCGCCGCATGGCGACGATCTGCGCCGTGCCGCCGGGGGTGCGGTTGATGCGCCGCAGCAGCTCTTGCCGAGGCGGCTCGGCCAGGTGGGTGAGGCGGATCAGGTTGTCGGCCGAAGGCTCTTGCGCATAAGCCTGCGCCACCGACAGCACCGCCTGCGGGTCGGGGCTGAACTCGCGCGAGAGGCGGTCGAAAAAGCCGCCTTGCTGGTCGTCGGGCAAGGCGCTGAAACGTGCGACCAGTTGGCGGGCGATGGCCACGCTGTTGGCTTCACCGCGCTCGGACAAGAGCCGCTTGCAGTCGAGCAGCAGGCTGCGCAAGGCGCGGTCGTCGCCGGCGCGGCGCGCGGCAGATTTCAGGCCATCAAGCATGTTGTTGCCCCGTGCTGTGTTCATGGGCGCGCAAGGCCTTCAAGGCGGTCAGCTGCGCCATCAGGTGGTCATGCATCAGCCGTTCGGCGCGTGCCGCATCACGCTGCTCGATGGCAGCGATGAGCACGCGGTGTTCGTTGATCGAGTCTTCGATGCGGCCCGGCCAGTTGAGTTGCCGCCCGCGCAACAGGCGCAAGAACTTGCGCAAATCGTTGGTGGCACGGTCGAGCCAGCGGTTGTCGGCCAGCGCCTGCACCATGCTGTGGAACTCATGGTTGGCGCGGTAGTAGCCGTCGATGTCGCGCGCGGCGGCGTGTGTTTCCAGCGTCTCGTGCAAGCGGCGCAAGGTGGCAATGCCCTCGGGCGTGGACTTGCGCACCGCCTCGAACGCGCAGCGGCCTTCGAGCAGGGCCATCACCGGGAACAGCGCGTCGGCGTCGTCTTCCGACATTTCGGTGACACGGCAGCCCTGTCGCGGCACCAGTTGCACCAGGCCTTCGCTGGCCAGCACTTTGAGCGCTTCGCGCAGCGGGGTGCGGCTGATTTGCCATTCGTTGGCCAGCGCCAGCTCGTCGATCCACTGCCCGGGCACCAGCTGGCGCTCGAACACCATGTGGCGCAGCCGTGAGGCCACTTCCTCGTGCAAAGAGGCGGGGCGCAGAGGGGTGGGCTGGACCATGGGCTGAGACTCTAGAGTCAGTAATTCTTAATTACAACAGGGTTTGAACCCATTTGGGAAGCGCCTCGAAAACCCTCCTGCACGCATCATTTCGCTTGCGTTCGTTGGCCCGAGTTCTATGCTTGGTGCACTGCAACAAACAAAGGCCAATCCCATGGACGACGCCCAAGCGTCTGGTCTCGAACCGCGCGGCACGGTGCTCTACATCGAGGATCAGGATCTCAATTTCCTGCTCGTCGAGGCCCAGCTGGCGGCCACCTTGCCCGAGGTGACGCTCACCCGTGCGGCCACCGGGGCCGAAGGTGTGGCCCGCGTGCGCGCCGAGCGGCCCGACATGGTGCTGCTCGACATGCACCTGCCCGACCTCGGCGGTCTGGAGGTCGTGCGGGCGCTGACGCATGAGATTTCCGAGGGCCTGAAGGTTGCCTTGCTGACCGCCGACCATTTGTCGATGGACATCCTGAAGGCCATGAGCCTCGGCGCCTACGAATACTGGGTCAAGCCGATCAGCGCCAGCCAGCTTGAAAAAGGCGTGCGCCGCGGGCTTGCCGCGGCGATGGCCGACCCGCGGCACCGCCCGCCACTGGCCGTCAGCCAGGGCTCGGGGTCGAAAGCCCGGCCGCTGTGAGCTGATGCCTCAAACGCTCAGCGCAACAGCGAGGCCTCGAGCCGCGTCACCATGTCGATCAGGCGGGGCCGCACTTCGTTGAGCAGGTAGTCCCTGGAGAGGTTGAACGACGGGCCGCCACAGTTGATGGCCATCGGCGGCAGGCCCCCGCCGGGCTGAAACGCACGGGCGATGCCGTTCACGTCGCGCTGCCAGTCACCGAATGAGCAGGTCACGCCCAGGGTGCGGTATTCCTCCAGCGAGCGCTCGACGCCGTCGCGGATGTCGGGCCAGGCCACTTCGTCGAGCTCCTCCACACGCTCCATGAAGTCTTCGCGCTCGCGCTCGGCGACGGCAGCGAGCCAGGCGCGGCCAATGGCCGAGGTGGCCACCGGGATGCGCGAGCCCACGTCGAGGCTCAGCGTGAGGGCCGCCGAGCTGCGGCAGTTCTCGACATAGATCATCGACAGCCGGTCGCGTGTGCCGAGCGACACCATCGAGCGTGTGGCGTCGGCCAGCTCTTGCATCATGGGGCGGGCGATCTGCCGCACGTCGAGCCGCGCCAGCATCGCGCTGCCGAGCGACAGCGTGGCCGTGCCCAGGCGGTACTTGCCGCTTTCTTCAACCTGGATCAGGTAACCGAGCTTGGTCAGCGTCGAGGTGAGCCGCGACACGGTCGACTTGGGCAGCTTGCAGCGTTGTGCAATTTCCTGGTTGCCGAGTGCCTTGTCTCCCGAGCGGAAGCAAGACAACACCTCCAGCCCGCGGGCGAGAGCGGTCACGAAATGTCGGTCTTCCTTGGTTTTGGGGGCGGGCCGGCCGGTGGGCGCTAGCCGCTCCACTTTGGCGATTTTGGTGAGTGTGTTCATCTTCTTCCGTCAAACCCTGTGCAGCTCCAAAGTGGAACATAAATCTGCAAACGCGTGCTCGTGAAATTCCCCAGGTGTATCCGACACCAACCCTCGATTGCGCAGTAGTTCCCACGGCCGAAGGGGGATTTTGGCTCGGTAGAGTCCATAAGTTGACAGCCCCGGGTGGAGCGGGAACAATTTGGGATTGTTTTTACATGCGGAATAATGTTCCGCATTGCAGCACAACACGACATGTTGAGCGTTCACCCCATCGCTTCTACGAGACCCTCATGGACCTGACCTTCACCCCCGAAGAACAAGCCTTTCGCGAAGAGGTGCGCAGCTTCGTCAAAGCCAAGCTGCCCGAGTCCATTCGCCACAAGGTGGTGAACAGCCTGCGCCTCTCGCGCGAAGACCATGTGCTGTGGCAGAGCACGCTGCACGAGCGCGGCTGGGGTGGCCCCGGCTGGCCCAAGGAGCATGGTGGCCCGGGCTGGAATGCCGTCGAGCAGTACATCTTTGAAGAAGAGTGCGCCGCCGCCGGCGCGCCGCGCTTGATCGCCTTCGGCATCAAGATGGTGGCGCCGGTGATCATGGCCTTCGGCTCGCCTGAGCAGCAACAGCGCTTCTTGCCCGACATCAGCTCGGCACGCAAATGGTGGTGCCAGGGTTACTCGGAGCCGGGCGCCGGCTCAGACCTCGCGTCGCTCAAGACCCGCGCTGTGCGTGGGGTCGACGCCAAAGGCGACCACTTCATCGTCACCGGCCAGAAGACCTGGACCACGCTCGGCCAATACGCCGACTGGATCTTCTGCCTGGTGCGCACCGACCCGCAGGCCAAGGCGCAGCGCGGCATCAGCTTTCTGCTGATCGACATGAAGACGCCGGGCATCACCGTGCGGCCGATCATCACGCTCGACGGTGCTCACGAGGTGAACGAGGTGTGGTTCGAAGACGTGCGTGTGCCCGCCGAGAACCTGATCGGCGAAGAGAACAAGGGCTGGACCTACGCCAAGTTCCTGCTCGGCCACGAGCGCAGCAACATCGCCGGCATCGGCATCTCGAAGCGCGAGCTGGTCCGCCTGAAGCGCATTGCCGCCACCGAAATGAAACGCGGCAAACCGCTGCTCGAAGACCCGCTGTTCTCGGCCAAGGTGGCGCAGGTCGAAGCCGACCTGATCGCGCTGGAGATGACCAACCTGCGGGTGCTGTCTGAAGAGAAAGACAAACGCGCGCCCGGCCCGGCAGCGTCCATCCTCAAGATCAAGGGCACCGAGATCCAGCAGGCCATCACCGAGCTGCTGGTGCAGGCGGTGGGCCCGTATGCGCTGCCCTTCGTGCGCGAGGCGATCGGCGCCAGCTACGAAGGCGACCACATCGGCCCGAGCTACGCCGCACCGCTGGGCGCGCACTACTGCAACATGCGCAAACTGTCGATCTTCGGGGGCTCCAACGAGATCCAGAAGAACATCATTTCCCAGCAATTGCTCGGACTCTGACCAGAAGTAAGAGAGACACACCATGGACTTCAGCTTCAGCGAAGAGCAGCAACAACTGCAAGACGCCATCTCCCGCTTCGTGCAGGGCGACTACAGCTTCGAGCGCCGCAAAGGCATCATCGCCAGCCCCGAAGGCTGGAGCCAGGAGGCCTGGCAAGGCCTGGCCGACTTGGGCGTGCTCGCGATGAACGTGCCCGAGGCGCACGGCGGCCTGGGCTACGGCCCGATCGAAACCCTGCTGGCCATGCAATCGGTCGGCCCCGCCCTTTTGTGCGAGCCGCTGCTGGAAAGCGCCGTCATCGCCACCGTCCTGGTGCGTGACTTCGGCAGCGCCGAGCAGCAGGCCGAGCTGTTGCCGGTGATGGCGTCTGGCGAAGCCATCGTGGTGCTGGCCCACCTGGAAGCCGCTGCGCGTGGCGAGGCCGACTGGGTGGAAACAAGGGCGACGAAAAGCGGTGACGACTTCCTGTTGCAAGGCCACAAGGCCGTGGTCGCACATGCCGGCAGCGCCAACGAACTGCTGATCTCGGCCCGCACCGATGGCGCCCCCGGCGATGCCCAAGGCGTGAGCGTGTTCCGCGTGGCGCGCGACACCCCGGGCTTGCAGGTCAAAGGCTACCCCACGCTCGACGGCCGCCGTGCCGCCGAGGTGACGCTGCGTGACGTGCGCGTGCCCGCCAGCGCCCGCCTGGGTGCGGCAGGGGCAGCGCTGCCCGCCATCGAGCGTGCGCTCGACATCGGCCTGGCCGCGCTCTGTGCCGAAGCGCTGGGCGTGATGGAAGCCACCGTCAACGCCACCATCGAGTACCTGAAGACCCGCCAGCAGTTCGGCCAGCCCATCGGCCGCTTCCAGGCCTTGCAGCACCGCACCGCCGACATGCTGATGCACCTGGAGCAGTCGCGCTCGATGGCCTACCTGGCGGCCATGAACTGCAACCTGGCCGACGACACACAGCGACGCAAGACCCTTTCGGCCGCCAAGGTGGTGATCGGAAACGCCTGCCGTTTCATCAGCCAGCAGTCGATGCAGTTGCACGGCGGCATGGGCATGACCGATGAACTCACGCTCAGCCATTGGTTCAAACGCCTGATGGCGATCGAGCTGAGTTTTGGCGACACTGACTCCCACCTGCAGCGCTTTGCCCATCTCAGCCAGCGCGACGCCCTGCAAGCTGCCTGACCCCCCCTCTCCCCTCAAGGAACCACCATGTCTTCCAACAAAGCCGCCTTCCAGTGGGACGACCCGCTACTGCTCGACCAGCAACTCACCAGCGACGAGCGTGCCATCCGCGACGCGGCCAACGCTTACGCACAAGGCAGGCTCGCACCACGTGTGCTCGAAGCCTTTCGCCATGAAAAAACCGACCCGGCGATCTTTCGCGAAATGGGCGAGCTGGGCTTGCTCGGCCCCACCATCCCCGAGCAGTACGGCGGCTCGGGCCTCAACTACGTCTGCTACGGCCTGATCGCGCGTGAGGTCGAGCGTGTGGACTCGGGCTACCGCTCGATGATGAGCGTGCAGTCGTCGCTGGTCATGGTGCCGATCAACGAGTTCGGCAACGAAGCGACCAAGCAGAAGTATTTGCCCAAGCTCGCCACCGGCCAATTTATCGGCTGTTTCGGCCTGACCGAGCCCGACCACGGCTCCGACCCCGGCAGCATGGTCACGCGGGCGAAGAAGGTGGCCGGCGGCTAC
>JACMKJ010000614.1 GCA_014380155.1 Rhizobacter sp.
CCGGGCCGCCAGTTGGCCGTCACCGAAGCCGTGCTCGCGGTGCTGCGCGGTGACTGCCCGCAGCTGGCGCGAGCCAGTGTGGCCTTGCGCGTGGTGCCGGGTGAATTCGAACTCGGCTGGGTCGGCCCGATCGCTTATGCGAGTGGGCTGGCGCCGGCCTTGCAGGCCAACCTCAGCCGCGACGAGATCCAGGTGCGCCTGGCCTTGCTCGACGCCGCCTTGCAAACCGCCCACGTCGGCATCGTGGCACTCGCCTCGACGGCCCAGTCGCAGGCGCTGATGGATGCGCTCGGTCTGGCCCAGCACCTGCTCGCCCGCCTGCGCAAGGGCTGGAACGCGAGCGGTCTGTGGATCGATGGCGACGTGGCGGTGCAAGACGCCGCCGAGGTCGAAGCCGTGGAGCAAGAGCTGCTGTACCGCCTGCGCGGCATCCACAGCGCCACCTTGTTGCGCGCCGGCAAGCTGCCAGCCGGGGATCTGCAAAGCCTCAAGTTGCTGGGCGAACAGCTGGGAGTCTGAGCTTTTTCAGGATCGGGCGCATCAGCGTGCGGGGCGGAGATTTGGACACTCATTCGCCCCGCACCTTGGTGCGCCCGGCCTTGATCTCACCACGCTGGCTCTTGCCTTCGAGCCGCCGCTGTTTGGAGCCGTAGCTCGGCTTGGTCGCCCGACGCACACGTGGCGGGGTGGCCACGCTGTCGACCAGCTCTTGCAGCCGGCGCAGCGCGTCCTGGCGGTTCATGTCCTGGCTGCGCGAGGTCTGCGCCTTGATCACCACCACGCCTTCGTCGGTGATGCGCTGGTCTGACATGGCCAGCAGGCGTTCTTTCACCGGATCGGGCAGCGACGACGCGTGGATGTTGAAACGCAGGTGCACCGCGCTCGACACCTTGTTGACGTTCTGCCCGCCGGCCCCTTGTGCGCGGATGGCGCTGAACTCGACCTCATCGGCGTTGACCGTGTGGCCGCTCATGCCACGTGCGTCGGCACCCGTGGCGCCAGCGCGCACATCAGCTCATAGCCCACGGTGCCGGCCGCATGGGCCACCTCGTCGATGGGCAGCAACTCGCCATGCGGGCCGCGGCCCCACAGCGTGACCTCGGTGCCCACATAGGCCTGCGGCACCGGCGTCAGGTCGACGGTGATCATGTCCATCGACACCCGGCCGACCATCTGCGTGCGCACACCGTTCACCAACACCGGCGTGCCGGTGGGCGCCGAGCGCGGGTAGCCGTCGGCGTAACCGCAGGCGACGATGCCGATGCGCATGCCGCGGTCGGCGGTGAAGCTGCTGCCGTAGCCCACGGTGTCGCCCACTTGCAAGAGCTGCGTGCCGATCAGGCGCGAGCGCAAGGTCATGGTCGGTTGCAGCTTCCACTGCGCGAGGCCGTGGTGGGGGAAGTCGGGCGACGAGCCGTACAACATGATGCCGGGGCGCACCCAGTCGCCCCGCACCTCGGCCAGCTTGGGCGCAAAGCGCAGCGTGGCGGCGCTGTTGCTGATGGAGCGCTCGCCGGCCAGGTCGTGCGTGGCGGCCTCGAAGATGGCGAGCTGGTGGGCAATGCCGCGCGAGGTGTTGAGGTCGCCGTCGGCGTCAGACAGGTGGGTGGTCAGCGTGATCTCGTCGACCTGCGTCAGGCCCGAGAGCCGCTGCCAGGCACTGCGAAATGCCGCCGGCGTGAAGCCCAGGCGGTTCATGCCGCTGTTCATCTTCAGGTAGACGTGGTGCGGCCAGGTGGTCTTGTGCGTGGCCAGCCAGTCGATCTGCGCCTCGTGGTGCACCACGTGCCACAGGTTGAGCCGCGAACACAGCTCCAGGTCACGTGCCTCGAAGCAGCCTTCTAGCAGCAGGATGGGGCCGCGCCAGCCGAGGGCGCGCAAGCGCTCGGCCTCGGCCAAGTCGAGCAGCGCAAACCCGTCGGCACCTTGCAGGCCGGCGAAAGCGCGTTCGATGCCGTGGCCGTAAGCGTTGGCCTTGACCACGGCCCAGATCTTGGCGTCGGGCGCGTGCTCGCGGGCTCGACGCAGGTTGTGCGCGAGGGCCTCGGGGTAAACCAGAGCTTCGATGGGGCGCGGCATGGCGATGGATTCTGCCAGCGAGGATGACAGCCCCTCGCCTGTGGGGATGAGGGTCGGCCCAGCGCTGGGGCCTCTCAGGGTGCGTGCTATAACCGCCCGGCTCCGTGCCCTGCAGCTCCCGGCGAACGAATGAAAAAAGGTTTCTACACCATCATGTCAGCGCAGTTCTTCAGCTCGCTGGCTGACAACGCGCTGTTCGTCGCCGCCGTCGAGTTGCTGAGGACTTCTGGCCAGCCTGAATGGCAGCGGGCCGCGCTGGTGCCGATGTTTGCGTTGTTCTACGTGATCCTGGCGCCGCTCGTGGGCGCCTTTGCCGATGCGGTGCCCAAGGGCAAGGTCATGTTCTTCTCGAACCTGATCAAAGTGGTGGGCTGTCTGATGATGCTGTTCGGCACCCACCCGCTGCTGGCCTACGCCATCGTCGGCCTGGGCGCGGCGGCTTACTCGCCCGCCAAGTACGGCATCTTGACCGAGCTCCTGCCCAACTCGCAGCTGGTCAAGGCCAACGGCTGGATCGAGGGGCTGACCATCGGCTCCATCATCCTGGGCGTGTTGTTGGGGGGGCAGCTTGTCGGCATCACGATCTCGACCCTGATGCTCCAGGTCGACCTGCCCATGTTCACCACCGGCATCGACACCGCGCCCGAGGCGGCCATCGCCTCGCTGATCCTGCTCTACGTGATCGCGGCGCTGTTCAACCTGAAGATCCCCCGCACCGACGCACCTTTGCAGCCGCTGTCGGGCAGCGCGGTGGTTCTGGTGCGTGATTTTTCCAACTGCAACGCGCGCCTGTGGGGCGACAAGCTGGGCCAGATCTCGCTCGGCACCACCACCTTGATCTGGGGTGTGTCGGGCAACTTCCGCTATATCGTGCTGGCCTGGGCGGCAGCGGCGCTGGGTTACGGCACCACCCAGGCTTCGGCGCTGGTCGGTGTGGTGGCGCTGGGCACGGCGGTGGGCGCGGTGGTCGCCTCGGTGCGCATGCGCCTGGACCAGGCCACCAGCGTGATCCCGATGGGCATTGCCATGGGCTTGCTGGTGATCGCGATGAACTTCATCAGCAACGTCTGGACGGCGGCGCCGTTCCTGCTGGTGCTGGGCGCCATCGGCGGGTACATGGTGGTGCCGATGAACGCGCTGCTGCAACACCGCGGCCACAACCTGATGGGCGCGGGCCGTTCGATCGCCGTGCAGAACTTCAACGAGCAGGCCTGCATCCTGGGCCTCGGGGCGTTCTACACCGGCATGACGAAATTCGGCCTGTCGTCGTTCACCGCCATCACTGCCTTTGGCCTGGTGGTGGCCGCCACGATGTGGGTGATCGGTCGCTGGCATGCCAGCAACTGTGTGAAGCACAAGGACGAGGTGGACCGTCTGTTGGCGCTTGCGAGAAGCGACAAGCACTAAGTACGCAGCACCTGCTCGATCGCTGCCGCCCATGGCAGCGCCAGCTTCTTGCAGCCACTGCGCGTCAGGTGGATCTCGTTGACCCAGTCGCCACTGGCGCCCGAGGTGTTCAGCTCGGCGGGCACGATCTCAATCACGCTGGTGTCGAAAAAGTGCAGGTTGGGGAACCGCACCCCGTCGGCCGCGATGGCCGCCAGCGACTGGCCCAGCCGGCGCATCAACAAGGCGCTCAGCTCCGCCCAGTCGGTGGTGGGGATGCCGTGGCTCACCAGCGAGGGCATCAACCACGGCCCGAGGCCGAAGCCGGCCCCGGCGGCACGGGGTGTCGGGCAGGCATAGCCGTGAATGAAGGCCGGGCAGTGGGCCGATGGCCCGGCATCGCGCAGGCCCAGCAGGTGCTCGAAGTTGGCGCGCAGGTACATGTCGAAGGTTGCCCAGCCATCGAGGCTGAGGTAGCGCGCGGCCCCGTCGGCCACCGGGCCCCACTCGGCGCTGGGCAGCAGCAGGCGCTGGGCGTTGGGCACCCCGGGGCCCGAGGCTTTCAGGGCGTCGATCAGGTCGTTGCCACCACACGAGAGCAGCAAGCCGTCCCAGATGCGGGCGCGTTTGCCGCACAGCAGCTGCACGAATACCGGGTCGCTGTTCATCTCGACCATGTGCGACAGGGTGTCGCCGGGGTAGGCGCAGTTGACGGCGCAGGCGAACTGCTCGAACTGCATCTGGAACAGGAGGTTCGCGTTTTGGCCCGGGTTGAGGGTGCTCAGCGTGAACCAAGAGTCGCCTTCGGCCAGAAAGCGGTAGGCCGCGTAGCTGAGGTCGGGTGGCACGCTCGACGACAACTCGTCGGGGGTGAAGACATCAAGCGGTTTCATGCGGGTTGCTCCAGGAATCTGCGGTCACCTTAGGCGCCGCCGCGCGGTGGCGCAATCCAATGAACTTGGGGGCGCAGCGACAATCGCGCGGTGTTTTCTGCCCCCAGCCTGCTGCCCTCCCTCGCCCTGATGCTCAACGCCCTGGTCTGGGGTGTGTCGTGGTGGCCGTTTCGCCAGCTGCAAGCGCAGGGTCTGCACCCGCTGTGGGCCACGGTGCTGATTTACCTGCTGGCGGTGGCGGTGATCGGCGTGGCGCGTCCGCATGCTTTTGGCCAGGTGCTGCGCACGCCGGCCTTGTGGGTGCTGGTGCTGGCCTCGGGCACCACCAATGCCGCGTTCAACTGGGGCGTGGCGATTGGCGATGTGGTGCGTGTGGTGCTGCTGTTCTACCTGATGCCGCTGTGGGTGGTGGTGCTCGCGCGGCTGTTGTTGAAAGAGTCGCTCAGCTGGATGGCTGCCGCGCGCGTGCTGCTGGCGCTGGCCGGTGCCGCCATCGTGTTGTGGCCCGAGGGTGGGCAGGGCTGGCCATTGCCACGCTCGCTGCCTGATTGGCTGGGGGTGCTGGGCGGCTTCTCGTTTGCGCTCAACAACGTGATGTTGCGGCGTGAGGCCAGGTGCTCCGAAGAGAGCCGCGCCCTGGCCATGTTCCTCGGGGGTGTGCTGGTGGCCGGCAGCCTGGCCACGGTGCTCGGGTTGCAAGGCCAGGCGCCCTGGCCGCCCGCGCCCTCATTCGGCTGGGTGTCAATGGCGCTGGTGCTCAGCGCGTTTTTTCTGCTCAGCAACGCGGCGCTGCAATACGGCGCCGCGCGCTTGCCGGCCAACGTGGCCTCGGTGGTCATGCTGACGGAGGTGTTGTTTGCGTCGGCCTCGGCGCTGTTGCTGGGCGGTGGGGTGATGACCACGGCGCTCGCGCTGGGAGGTGCCCTGATCCTGCTGGCCGCGCTGTTGTCGACCTTCGAGCGCTCAGCCGCGCACGCCTGAGCACCAGGCTCGCAGTTCAGGCGAGAACAGGGTCGAGCTGGCGCAGGGCGGCCAAGAACTCTTCTTCCATCAGCGGCTTGGTGAGGTAGGCGTCGCAGCCGGCGAGGTCGCCGCGCACCCGGTCCATCGAGCCGCTGCGGCCGGTCACCATCAACACGGTCGGGGCGATGCCGCCGGGGTGCTCTCGGCGCTGCTTGATGTGCTGGCACACCGCAAAGCCGTCGACACTGCCTTCGGGGCCGAGCCCCACGTCGAGAAACACCAGAGAAAACGCCTGCGAGGCCAGCCGCTCCAGGGCCTGCGCGGCATCGTGGGCCAGGTGCACGCGGTAGCCCAGGCCCTGCAGGCGGGTCTGCAAGAACTTGAGCGCGACGCGGCTGTCGTCGACCACCAGCACGTCTTTGGCGGGCCGGCCGTCGGCGCCCATGAGCTCGCTCGGGCCGGAGCTGACCCAGTCGTCGGTTTCCGCAGGCTCGTCGAGGCTGGCCAGGCGCTGCTCGAGCAGCATGTCGAGCTCGCGCACGATGTGGGTGGGCTCGATGGGCCGTGGCAGCCAGGCCACCGAGCCGGCAGGCGCGGCGGAGCCGATGAAGACGGTGTCTTGCAGGCGGCGCGCATCGCGCACCGCAGCCACGTCTCCCGAGTGGTCGGCGTCGGCAATGATGAAGTCGCTTTCGGCCGGGCTGGCCGCTTGCACGTAGGCGGGGGCGCGCTCTTGTGCCAGGCGGAAGAAAGAGGCCATCGCGCGGCGCTCGAAATCGCTGAAGCCTTGCAGCGCGACGGTGTAGCGCATCGGTATGCGCTCGGACATAGGCTCTTCCGGTGGTGGCGGTGAGCGCATGTTCGATGGCGTGCCGAGCGGCGTCAACCCTTCGCAGCACGCGGTGGGCGGCGGCGCTACGATCGGCACCGACTTATTTCACAGCCTGCAGGAGATCTCATGGCCAGTGTGTATGACTTCGACGCCGTTTCCATCAACGGCCAGCGCGCCGATCTGTCCACACAAAAGGGCAAGGTGCTGTTGATCGTCAACACCGCCAGTGCCTGCGGCTTCACGCCGCAGTTCGCCGGGCTTGAGAAGTTGTGGGATCGTTACAGCGACCAGGGCCTGGTGGTGGTGGGCTTCCCGAGCAACGAGTTTGGCGGCCAGGACCCGGGCAGCGACGGCGAGATCGCTTCGTTTTGCCAGCTCAACTACGGTGTGAGCTTCCCCATGATGGGCAAGGTGCAGGTCAACGGCGAACAAGCCCACCCACTGTGGAAATGGCTCACCGAGCAGGCGCCCGGCATGCTGGGCTCCAAGGGCGTCAAGTGGAACTTCACCAAGTTTCTGATCGGGCGCGACGGCCAGGTGATCAAGCGCTATGCGCCGAACGACACGCCGGAGTCGATCACCAAGGACATCGAGACTGCCCTCGCCTCATGAAGGTGGTCGCATCCACAAGCCACCATAGGCTGCGCGAAGCCGCTGCTGCGCGGCGAGTTCACCCACCAGGCTGTTGACCGTCTGGCGCGACAGGTTGGCCAGCGCGGCCAGCTCGGCCTGCGTGGTGCGCACGAAGCGCCAGCCTTCGGCGTCGGTTTCACCCGCACGCCCGGTGCGCATCAGCTGCTCGAGCGCCAGGCTCAGCCGTTCCATTGCGCTGCGGTGGCGCGAGGCCTCGAGCAGGCGCAGCGCGCCGTCATGGCGCTGCGCAAACTCGCGCATCAGCGCGCGTGCAAAGCCGGGCACCTCGTCCATCAGGTACTGGTAGGCCGCCGGCCCGAAGGCCACCACACGCGTTGGCCGGGTGACCAGCGCCTCGAAGGTCGAGGGCCGCCCGCTGGCGAACGACGACAGCCCGAACAAGCGGCCCGGCGGCACATGCTCGATCACCGACACGTCGCCATTCACGGTGGTGAAACGGATTGCGATCTCGCCCGCCAGCAGCCCGAACAAGGCGGGCGTGCGCTGCCCTTGTGCGAGCAGCACAGCGCCGCGCGTGAGCTTGTGCAGGCGGCACAGCGGCAGCAGGCCGCGCCAGTGCGGCTCGGCCAGGTGCAGCTCGGGCAGGGTGGCGGACAGCAGGGGCTCGATGTTGTCGCGCATGAGGGCAATTGTCGGGTACCCGACAAAATGGCGGACGGGATCGGACTACGCTGCGCCGCATGAACACCAATCTCCAGCGCCTGGCCGCGCGCTTTCACCACTTTGCCCAGGCCGAGTGCCCGGAAGAGCCGCTGTACCAGGCGCTGTGCCGCATCGTGGCCGACGACGCCAGCCTGCTCGACTTGCTCAGCGGCGCGAGCGACGAACAACAGCGCCCCAACCTGTGGCTGGCGGCGGTGCACGAGCGGGTGCTTGCGGGCAGCTCGCATGCGCTGGCGGCGTACTACGCGAGCGTGGGTGGGCACCGTGCGCCCGACGCGGCCTTGGCCGCCTGTATCAAAGATTTCGTCGCGGCACACGAGCCGTCCTTGCGCGAGCGCATGCGCACCCAGACCACGCAGACCAACGAGATCGGCCGGTGCGCGGTGTTGTGGCCCGCCTTGCGCGTCATCGCGGAGCGCAGCGGCAAGCCGCGTCTGGCGTTGCTCGATGTGGGCTGCAGCGCTGGCCTGAACCTCGGTGTCGACGCTTACCGCTACGACTATGGCCAGGCGGTGCTCGGCGCCGCTGCGCACGCCGAGGTGCCCACGGTGCCTTGCCAGTGGGCGGGCCCGCTGCCATCGGGCGCCGACTTCCGGATCGTGCAGCGCTGCGGCATCGACCCCGAACCGGTGGCCATCGACGACGAGGCCGCCCTCGGTTGGCTGCGGGCCTGCCTGTGGCCCAGCCACACGCAGCGTGCGCAACGGTTTGCGCAGGCCGTCGCGTTGCAGCGGGAAAACCGCTGGCCGGTGTTGAAGGTGGCCGATTGCACCGCCTACGTGGCCGGGTGGCTGGCCGGCTTGCCCGATGGCGTGCAGCCGGTGGTCTTCAACAGCTGGGTGCTGACCTACTTCCAGGCGGCGGCGCGTGCGCGGCACATCGAGACGCTGACTGCGCTGGTGCGCAACACCGGCGCTATGTGGTTGTCGGCCGAAGGGGAGGGGCTGCGCATCGGCCCGGTCGTCGGGCCCCCACCCGAGGCGCGGCCGGCGAGCTGGTGGACGCTGTGTTCGCGCGTGGATGGTGAGGCTCACTTCGACGTGCTTGCCCGCTCGCATGCGCACGGCCATTGGGCGGAGTGGCTGGCGAGATAATCGCGGCTCCCTGCAGGAGCCCCTTATGTTCGAGCACGTCGACGCCTACGCTGGCGACCCCATCCTCACCCTCAACGAAACCTTCGGCAAAGACCCGCGGCCGCACAAGATCAACCTCAGCATCGGCATCTATTTCGACGACGCCGGCAAGCTGCCGGTGATGAGCGCGGTGCGCACCGCCGAAGCCGCGATGCTGCAAACCATCGGCGCGCGGCCCTACCAGCCGATGGAAGGTGCGGCCAACTACCGTCAGGCGGTGCAACAGCTGCTGTTCGGTGCCGACCACGAAGCGGTGAAGAGCGGCCGCATCGCCACCATCCAGACGCTCGGCGGCTCGGGCGGCCTGAAGGTCGGCGGCGATTTCCTCAAGCGCTACTTCCCGAAATCCGATGTGTGGGTCAGCGACCCGACCTGGGACAACCACCGCGCCATGTTCGAAGGCGCCGGTTTCACGGTCAACACCTACCCCTACTACGACCCCAAGACCGGCGGCGTGAAGTTCGCCGAGATGCTGGCCGCCATGAAGGCCCTGCCCGAGCAGAGCATCGTGCTGCTGCACGCCTGCTGCCACAACCCGACCGG
>JACMKJ010000010.1 GCA_014380155.1 Rhizobacter sp.
CAGCCGGAAGGTCCGCGACAGAACGGCGGCTTCGGCGTCTCCGGCATGGCCAACCGCGCCGCGGCGATAGGCGGCACTGTGCATCTCGGCCCTTCTCCGCTGGGCGGGCTGGCGGTACGGGCCGAGGTGCCGTGCTACGGGGCTGGAGGCGCTGGCCCATGAATGCCGCCACCGCCCTGCGGGTGCTGATTGCCGACGACCACACCGCGCTGCGGCTGGGCCTGGCCTCCATCGTGGAAACCATGGGCCAGGCAGTGCTGGTGGGTGAGGCGGTGGATGGCGAAGAGGCCGTGCAACAGTATCTGGCCCTGGCGCCTGACGTGATGACGCTCGATCTGCGCATGCCCAAGCTCGATGGCCTGCGCGTGGTGGAGCGTGTGGTGGCCGCTGTGCCCGACGCACGCATCCTGGTCATGACGATGTACGACCACGAGGAAGACATCTTCGGCAGCATCCGCGCCGGGGCCAAGGGCTACATCCTGAAATCAGCGCCACGTGCCGAGATCGTCACCGCCATGCGCAGGGTAGGCGCTGGCGAGCGTTACCTGCCCGCATACGTGGCCCTGACGCTGGCCACGCGCTTGTCAGCACCCACGCTCACCGCACGCGAGCACGAGGTGCTGGGGCTGATGCGTCTGGGCATCAGCAACAAGGAGATCGGCCGCCAGCTCAACGTGGCCGAAGGCACGGTGAAGGCGCATGTGCGGGAGGTGCTGGGCAAGCTGGGCGCCATCAGCCGAACCGAGGCCGTCAACCTGGCGCTGCAGCGCGGCCTTCTGAAGTAGCCGCAGCACCGCCGGGCCGGCTTAGCGCGCGTGGCACGGCTGCGACTGCAGCCCGCTGTGCCGCCGACCTGTAGGTAGGTCGAAAGGACTGCCTGCGATGATGCCCAACATGGCATGGGCGCGGCACGGCGCGCTCGCTACATTGAGTCGTTGTCCAGATTCAAGAGTGTCCGTGGGCTACGCCATCGCGCATCCGCACCCCACCGGCTGCGCAAAGAGCACCCCAACCACCGCACCGCCCAAGGAAAGAGCCATGACCTAACGAAGCGCATCAGCGTGATTGCGGGCCTGGCATCGTGCGCGTGGACATCGCTGCCAGACACTGAGCGAGAAGCCGGATGACGGCATCCATCCCCCGAGAATGACCAACCCATGCAACCCCTGAGCCCATGGCGCACGCTGGCGCGCCTGGCCATCGTCGTGCCTGTCTTCATCACCACGCCTTCCGGCGCGGCGGAGGAAGCCGGTGCGAGCTTCGAGCGGCTCGCGCCAGTGCTCACGCACCCGCGCTGCATGAACTGCCACACCGTGACCTCCTTTCCGCGGCAAGGCGACGAGCGCGTGAACCACAACCAGACGGTGATGCGCGGCAGCGAAGGCAAGGGTGTGCCGGCGCTGAAGTGCTCCGGCTGCCACCAGGACAGCAATCAAGGCCGCGTGCCAGGCGCAAGAAACTGGCATCTGGCGCCGCTGTCCATGGTTGGGAGGGTTTGACGACAGCCGGCCTGTGTGCCGCGCTCAAAAACCCGAAGAAGAACGGCGGGCGCACGACGGCTGAGCAGGTCGTCGAGCACATGAGGACCGACCCGCTGGTGCTGTGGGCCTGGGACCCTGGCGCGCAACGCCAGACGCCGCCGCTGAACCACGCTGAATTCGTCGCCGAACTGACCACCTGGGCAGAGCAGGGCATGCCGTGCCCGCGCTGAGCCCATTTCCAGCAACCGCCAAAGGACACGCATGAAGTTGAGCGTCAACGGGATTGAGCGCACCGTTCTATCCGACCCTGGCACACCGTTGCTGTGGGTGCTGCGCGATGAGCTCAAGCTCACGGGCACCAAGTTCGGCTGCGGCATTGCCCAGTGCGGCGCGTGCACGGTGCATGTGGACGGTGTTGC
>JACMKJ010000615.1 GCA_014380155.1 Rhizobacter sp.
ATCAGTTCCTTGACCGATCGGACCGGCATCGCCGGGTGGATGACCAGCAGATTGGGCGCGTAGGTTCCCAGCGTGATCGGTGCAAAATCCCGGAACGGCTCAAACGGCACGTTGTCCTGCATGTAGCCGGCGAGCCATATCACGCTGCCGAACGCAAGTAACGTGTAGCCATCGGGTGGCGCCTTGGCCACGATGTCGGCACCGATCACGCCACCGGCGCCGGCCTTGTTGTCGATGACCACGGTTTGCTTCAGCGCCGTCTGCAGCTTCTCGCCGATGGTGCGCGCAAGAATGTCCGAGGTGCCGCCCGCGGAAAAGGGCACAACGAGGCGGATGGGCTTGTTGGGCCACGCATCTTGTGCCCATGCGGGTGCGCCGGGCAGCGCGAACACGAAGGCGGCGAGTGTGTAGGCGAGAGTTTGGCGGGGTGTGGTCATGGTGATCCTTGGCAAGTCGAAAGAGAGGATTCGTGAATCAGGGGAACTGCACGATCTCGACCCAGTTCGGATTCTGTCCCAGCGGGTAGCGTTTGAGCAGGCTCAGGCTGCCGTTGGCAGGGTCGATGGCATGGACGGACACACTGTGCGACTCCTGCCCGGCGGCGAGCAGGTAGCGACCCGTTGGGTCGATCGCGAAGCCCCGTGGTGTCTTCTCGGTCGGCACCTGGCCGAGGGGCTGCAGCTCGCCGGTGGCGGCGTCCACCTTGAAGGTGGTGAGCGTGCTTGATGTGCGCTCCGAGGCGTAGAGGTGGCGGCCATCGGGCGAGAGGTGCAGGTCGGCGGCCCAGGGTTTGCCGGCGAAGCCGGGCGGCAGCACGGTGGTCACCTGCAATTCGCGCAGCGCGCCGCGGGAGGCGTCGTAGGCAAACACGTAAAGCGAGGCGTCGAGTTCGCACAGCAGGTACATGAAGCGTTGCGAGCGGTCGAGCACGAAGTGGCGCGGGCCGCACTTGGCACGCGTGTTCGTCAGCGCCGGTTCGTTCGGGCTGAGCAACCCGGTGCTGTCGTCGAAGCGCCAGGCCGAGAGCTTGTCGCCGCCGAGGCTGGTTGCGAACACGAGGCGGTTGCTGGCATCGGGCTGAATGGCGTGGGCATTCGGTGCGGTCGCGATGAGTTGCTGGATGGCACCGGCTGCGCCGTCCTTGCCGATCGAATTGACGGTGATCTTGTGGCCGGGGTAGGAGGCCGCAAACAACCATTTCCCGCTGCGGTCGGTGGCGATGTTCGCCATGCTGTCGGCAAGCGGTGCCTCGCCGAGCTTGCGCAACTTGCCGGTCTGGGCGTCGATGGCAAAGCTCAGCACGCGAAAGGGTTGCGAGCGCAGTGCGGCGTAGAGCACGCGCTTGTCGGGGCTCAGCGCGAGCGGCATCACGTTGCCGCCCACCTTCACCGTCTCGACCGGTGTCAGCTCGCCGGTGTTCGCGTCGAGCGCGAGCACCGAGATCTCCTGGCTGTCGGCGTTCGAGATGTAGGCGAAGGTGGCGGCCAACGCGTTGCCGCCGGCGAGCAGGGCGCACGCCACGAGTGCGAACACCCGCATGGGTGCTCGCGCAGATTGAAGCATTGACATGGATGTCTCCGATTCGATGTGTGGCGTGCGCACGGGATCACCAGGCCATGCGCAGGCCGGCCTGGAGCACACGCTCTTCGGCGATGTAATGCTTCAGGTCACCCGTGGCCACCGAGAAACCGGCGTACAGGAATGTGTTCTTCGACAGGCCGTAGCGGGCGGCGACGGCCGCCTTGCCCAGCGTGGCGGTCTGGCCGCTCGCGCTTTCGTACTTCACGCCCGAGTAGTTGACGCCCCAGGTCATCGGCCCGGTGGGAATCTCCACGCCCACCGTATAGCCGTTGATCTTGATCGCCGTGAAGCTGCCCCCACCGCTGGTAACGATGAGGTTGCCGCCCGTGAAGGCACCGTTGCCCGCGCCGGTGGCCAGTTCGTCGTCACGCTGGATGCCGCCGAGCAGCTTGACCGGGCCGAAGTTGTAGTTGGCTCCGATGGTGAGCGACTTGTTGGTCTGCTCGTCGGTGACGCGCGACAGCGTCCATTCGTACGACATGGCTGCGTTGAAAGGCCCGGCGCCGTAGCCGAACTTCACGCCATGGAAGCGGTCGGCCGTGCCTTCGCCCGGGGCGAGCTGCGCGGTAGCGGTGAAGCCGCCGAGGTTGGGCGTCTGGTACTGGATCACGTTGTTGGCGCGCGGTGCGTTAAGCCAGAAGGGCAGGGCGCGGCCCGCATTGGTAACGCCCGTGCCCTGGTTGTTGACCAGCGCATTGCCGAAGGGGTTGCTCAAACCCATCACCGAGTCTTCGAGCACGTACTGGCGACCCAGGCGCACTTCACCCAACGAGGCCGACGACAAGCCGACGAACACCTGGCGGCCAAACGCCAGGCCACCTTGGGCGGCGGCGCCGGTGTCGGCGAGCAGGCCGCTTTCGAGCACGGCGTTGGCCTTCAGGCCACCGCCCAAGTCTTCGGCCACGCGCACGCCCCAGCGCGAGCCGTTGAGGCCGTTGACCGTTCCGTCATTGAGGCGCCAGATGCTGGTGCCACCGGCGTTGCTGCCGGCCTTGTGCTGGTTGACGGCCAGGTCGAGCAGGCCGTAGAGCGTGACGCTCGATTGCGCATGTGCTGCGCCGGTGGCGAGCAGCACGGCGGCGGCCAGGATGGTTTTTTGAAGGTGTCGGGTCTGCATGTCTCTTCTCCTCGGGGTTGATGGAACGGCCGTTGATCTCTGGTTTTCAGGCAAAGCGCTGCCCAGCCCGTGCGCTACGGCCAGTGCGCACGGGGTCTGAAAAAAGGTGTGGGGTGAGGGTCTGGCGGGTCTTGCGAGTGGGGTGTCGGCGCTGCGTTGTCAGGGCAGCTGAATGGCTTCGACCCAGTTGGGGTCGCGCCCGACGTCGTGTTCGGAAATGAGGCTCAGCACGCCACTACCAGGCTCGATGGCGTGCACGCTCACGCGGTGTGAAAGCTGCCCAGCCGCGATCAGGTGGCGGCCCGAGGGTGTGATGGCAAAGCCGCGGGGTTGCGCTTGGGTGGGGGTGTGGCCGACGAGGCTGAGCTGGCCGGTACCGGCATGCACCGCAAACGCGGCCAAGGTGTTCGTGCGGCGCTCGCTGCTGTAGAGAAAGCGGCCGTCGGGTGTGAGGTGCAGGTCGGCGGCCCAGGCCCCGCCGCTGAAACCGGCGGGCAGCGTCGAGACGGTGTTCAGGTGCCACAGCGTGCCGCCTTCGCGGTCGAAGGCCAGCACGTCGATGCTGGCGTCGAGCTCGTTGAGCAGGTAGACGAAGGGCGCGCCGGGGTGGAAGACGAAGTGGCGCGGGCCGGCCTGCGGCCGCAGCGCGAGCGCGGGGGGCAGGTTGGGCACCAGTTCGCCATCGGCCGCGTTGAACCTGAACTGCAGCAGCTGCCCGGCACCCAGCGAGGTGGCCAACACGAAGCGGTTGCTCGGGTCGCTGCAGATGGCATGCGCCTTCGGGCCGGTGGGGATGATCTGTTTCGCGGGTTGCGGCAGGCCATCGGCGCCGATGGGGCTCAGTGCCACCAGGTTGCCTGGGTACGACGCACTGAACAACCAGCGCCCGCTGGCGTCGAGCGCGATGTTGGCCATGCTCGCCGGCAGGACGGCTTCGCCCAGGGGGGTGAGCCGGCCGCTGCGCGCATCGATGCCCAGCGCCACCACCGCCAGAGGTTCGCTGCGCCGCGCGACGTAGAGAAAACGTTTGTCGCGGCTGACCGCCATCGGCATCAGCATGCCGCCGACCACGAGGGTCTGCAGCGTGGACAAGCCGCCGCTGCGCTCGTCAAGTTGCAGCACCGAGATGCTGCCGCTTTCGGCGTTGCTCACATAGACAACAGTTGCGCCGGCCATGGCTTACTTCAGCAGCAGGTTGGGCAGCCACATGGCGAAGCCCGGCACGTAGGTCACGAGCATCAGCGCGAAGATCAGCGCACCGTAGAACGGCCAGATGGTCTTCATCACTTCGCCCACCGAGATGCCACCGATGGCGCAGCCCACGAACTGCGTGGTGCCCACGGGCGGGGTGTTCAGGCCGAGCGCGCAGTTGAGCAGCAACACGATGCCGAACTGCTCGGTCGTCATGCCGTACTGCTGGCAGATGGGCAGGAAGATCGGCGTGCAAATCAGGATGGTCGCCGCCATGTCGAGGAAGGTGCCCAGCACGAACAGGATGATGTTGACCCACAGGAAGATCACCCACGGCGTGGTGGTCATCGACGACAGCCAGGTCCCGGTGAGCTCGGCCACGCCATAGAGCCCGATCAGGTAGCCGAACATCGAGCTGATGCCGATCAGCAGCAGCACGGTGCCGGTGGTCTTGACCGCCTTGGCCGCGGCCTTGAGGAACTGCTCGCGTGTGAGCTTGCGGTAGACGATGGCCGCCAGGAACAGCGCCCACAGCACCGCGACAGACGCCGACTCGGTGGCCGTGAAGGCACCCGACAGGATGCCCACCATGATGATCACCACCACCAGCAGGCCCGGCAGCGATTGTGCGAACGACTTGCCGACGATGGCCCAGCCCGGGAAGGTGCCGGCCGGGTAACCGCGCTTCACCGCCACCGCGTAGGCGGCCGCCAGGTTGCACAGCGTGAGGATGATCGCCGGCACGATGCCCGCAAGGATGAGCGCGGCAATGCTCACCTTGCCGCTGGCGGCCAGCGCGAAGATGATGAGGTTGTGCGAGGTCGGCATCAGCGCGCCCACCAGCGAGGCGTGCGTGGTCACGTTGACCGCGTAGTCGGCGTCGTAGCCTTCCTTCTTCATCTGCGGGATCAGCACCGAGCCCATGGCCGACACGTCGGCCACCGGTGAGCCGCTCACGCCGCCGAAGAGCGTGCAGGCGATCACGTTGCTCATGCCCAGCCCGCCGCGCACGTGGCCGGCCAGTGCCTTGGCCAGCGCGATGATGCGGTCGGCAATGCCGCCGTACATCATGATCTCGCCGGCAAAGATGAAGAACGGGATCGCCAGGAACGAGAACGGGTTCATGCCCGAAATCATTTGCTGGAAGCCCACCGCCAGCGGCAGGCCTTCATAAAGAATGGCCGCCAGCGAAGACAGCCCGATCGAGAACGCCACCGGCACGCCGAGGAGGAGCAGCAGCACGAAGCTGATGCAGAGAATGGTCAATGCCATGAAGGAACAACCTCTTCACCACGCCACAAGGCGATGATGTGTTCAACAGAAAACATGGCCACCAGCACGCCCGCCAAGGCAGGCGGTGCGTACTTGAAGGCCTCGGACACACCCAGCGTCGGGATCTTGTAGCCCGACACGCTTTCGGCCAGCAGCGCGCAGTTCCACGCCATCACCAGGCCGAAGACGAGCACCAGCGCGTGGATCAGCAACTCCATCTTGAGGCGCAGTTTTTCCGGTGCAAGCACCAGCAGCGATTCGAGCCCGATGTGCCCCGCGTCTCGCACACCCACCGCCATGCCGAGCATGGTCACGTAGAGCACCAGCAGCACCGCGCTGCTTTCGGCCCAGGTGGGGGTGTCGTTGAGGATGTAGCGGCCAAACACCTGGTAGAGCACGGCGACGACCAGCAACACGAGACCGCCCACGCCAACGCGCAGGCAGAGCCGCGCAATGGCGGCACAGAGACGGGTGTACATCGGGAGAGCCTGGCTTCTGCGTTGTTTACTTGGTTTCGTTGATGCGCTTGACCATGTCTTGCAGCTTCGGGTCCTTGAGGTACTTGTCGTAGACCGGCTTCATGGCGTTCTGGAACGAAGCCTTGTCGACGTCGACGACCTGCGCGCCACCGGCGATCACGGTCGCGAGCGACTTGGCTTCACGCTCGTCCCACAACTTGCGCATGTAGGTGACGGACTCTTTCGCCGCGTCGCGGATGATCTTTTGCTCGGCCGCGGGCAGGGTGTCCCACACCTTCTTCGAGAACAGCAAGATCTCGGGCGCCATCGAGTGCTCGGTCTTGTTGTAGTACTTGGCCACTTCGAAGTGGCGTGTGCTCTCGTAGCTCGGGTAGTTGTTTTCAGCCGCGTCGACCAGGCCGGTCTTGAGCGCGGTGTAGACCTCGCCGAAGGGCATCGGCGTGGCGTTGGCGCCCATCGCGCCCATCAGGTCGACCCACAGGTCGCTCTGCTGCACGCGGATCTTCATGCCCTTGGTGTCGGCAATGGTCTTGACCGGCTTCTTCACCGAGTAGATCGAGCGCGAGCCGGAGTCGTAGAAGGCGAGGCCGATGAAGCCCTGGGCTTCGCAGTCTTTCAGGATCTCGTCGCCGATCGGGCCGTCGAGCACCTTGCGCATGTGGTCGGGCGAGCGGAACAGGAAGGGCATGGTCGGCACCGTGGTTGCGGGGCAGATGTTGTTCATCGGCGCCACGTTCACTCGGGTCATCGCGAGCGCGCCGAGCTTGGTCTGCTCGATGGTGTCTTTCTCGCCGCCAAGCGCCGACTTGGCGAACACCTTCACGGTGTGCTTGCCGCCGGTGGCCTTGCTGATGGTCTCGCCCATGTGGCGCACTGCCTGCACGGTCGGGTAGTCGTCGGGGTGGATGTCGGACGAGCGGAACTCGGCAGCGTGGGTGATGGCTGTGCTGCCCAGTGCGAGCAGGGCGGCCAGTGCGATCTTCTGTTTCTTCATGTCATGTCTCCAGTGGGTGTGTTTGATAGGTCACTCGATCGGGCCGGTGCGCACGAACGCGCCGCCCTGGTAAAGAACTGCGGGGTCGTTGAAATCCAGTGGAGCCTGGCGAGCCTCGACGGCGGCGCGGAATTTCTCCGAGCTGTCTTGCGGGCGGTAGCCGATGTGGCGGGCCGAGGTGTTGTCCCACCAGGTGGTGGTGTTGTCGGACATGCCGTAGATGACGCTGTGGCCCACCACCGGCGCGGTGAGGCTGGCCATCACCAGGCGCTCCAGGTCGTCGTAGCTCATCCAGGTGGCGAGCATGCGGCGGTCTTTGGGCTCGGGGAACGATGAGCCGATGCGCAGGCTCACCGTCTCGATGGCGTAACGGTCGAAGTAAAACTGGGCCAGGTTCTCGCCATAGGCCTTGGAGATGCCGTAGTGGCCATCGGGGCGCATCGGTGCGTTGGCGTCGATCACCTCGTCCTGGCGGTAGAAGCCGGTCACGTGGTTCGAGCTTGCAAACACGATGCGGCGCACGCCGTGCTTGCGCGCCGCTTCATACAGGTTGTAGGTGCCGACGATGTTGGCCTGCAGGATCAGGTCGAAGTGCTGCTCCGTCGACACGCCGCCCAGGTGCACCACGGCGTTCACACCTTCCAGCAGCGAGAGCACACCGGCACGGTCTTCGAGCTTCACCGGGCGCAACTCTTCGCCGGCGGCGGCGCTGCCGAGGTCGGCGATGTCGCTCAGGCGCAGCGTGTCGCAATAGGCCTTGAGGCGAGGGCGCAAGACCTGGCCCAGGCCGCCCGCGGCGCCGGTCAGCAGCAAGCGGGGAAATCGCAGTGGTGTGGAGGCGACAGGCATGGCGGGGCTCGGAAAGATGCGAAGGCGGGAACAGAGTGAACTGCGAGTGGTGTTGTAGGTTGTCGTACAACATTTCGGATCGTCGTTGATGGGTGTTCCCGCGTCAAGGCGGCTCATGGGCGGGCTTTCCCTGATTTCCGATACCTGCAAAGGGTTGCAGTTGTGATTCACGAAGCACAGGATGACACTCCCGCCCGCAGTCATACGATGACCGATGACTGACAACTAGATCAACACTCAATAGGAGACTCCCCATGAAGAGACGAATGTTCGTGATGTCCGGCATCGCGCCGGTGGCGCTGACCGCCTGCGGCGGGGGCGCGGATGACCCGCAAACAGTGACCGACACCGCCGACAGCGCCGATCGCGCCCAGGCTTTGATGGCGGCCCCGCCCGCCCCGGCGCCAACCGGCACACAGGGCGCCGCCCTGGATGCGATGAAGCGCGCCGCCAAGTTCATGAACGAGACCGTGTCCTACCGCGGCGGTTATGTGTGGCAATACCTGCCCGACCTGTCGGTGACCTGGGGCGAGATGCAGGCCAAGCGCACCATGTGCTGGATCCAGCCCCCCGGCACGCCGACCGCGGGCCATGCCTTTCTCGACGCGTACCACGCGACCGGCGACGAGACCTACTACAACGCCGCCTATCGCACCGCGAAGGCGCTGGTGGAAGCGCAGCACGACGCTGGCGGCTGGAACTACATCCACGACTTTGCCGGCGAGCGCTCGCTCAAGCAGTGGTACCACACCATCGGCGAAAACGGCTGGCGGCTGGAGGAGTTCCAGCACTACTACGGCAACGCCACCTTCGACGACGCGGGCACGGCGGTGTCGTCGCAATTCCTGTTGCGCGTGTACCTGGAGAAACGCGACCCGCGCTTCAAGCGCGCAGTGCAGAAGGCCATCCAGTTCGTGCTGGCCGCGCAGTTCAAGGGCGGCGTGGCCGACGGTGGCTGGCCGCAGCGCTGGCCGGTGAACCCGAACGCGATCTCGTCGATGCCGCTGCCCAACCCGCAGCAGCTGCCTGCCGATGCCCAGCAAGGCATGGAAGACGGCGACTACACCACCATGGTCACCTTCAACGACGACGTGGCGGGCGAGAACATCAAGTTCCTGCTGATGTGCGTGGTGGGCCTGGGCGAGACCCGGCTGATCCCGTCCATCCACCGCGCCATGGAGTGCCTGCGCCGGCTGCAGCAACCCGGGCCGCAAGCGGGCTGGGGCCTGCAGCACCTGGCAACCGACCGCGACGGCCGCCCGGCCGGTGCGCCCGCCGGTGCGCGCA